>JAFAVH010000303.1 GCA_019242655.1 Methylobacteriaceae bacterium | reverse complement strand
ATTGTCGGGATCGCCAGCTTCGATTTTCTTGTCGAAGGCGCGCTTTATCATTTGCTCGAAATCAATCCTCGTCCCGGCGGCACGCTGGATATCTTTGACGACGGGAGCGGTAGATTGTTTGAGATGCACGTTCAGGCCTGCCGCGGCCGCCTCATCGCGCCACCGGCCGTCCAGGGTGCAAAAGCTGCCGTGATCGCATTTGCCGAGAAGGACATCGAAGACATGCCGGCAATCGATTGGCCTGATTGGTGTGCCGATCTGCAGCCGGCCGGCACTCGTGTTGGGACGGGAAGTCCTGTCTGCACGATCCGCGCTGCGGCCGAGAATCCCGAGGCGGCGCGGCATCTTGTTGAACATCGCCTGCGCACGATCCTGCAAAGGATTCATCAGCCGGAGCTTGCCGCGTGCTGAGGGCGTCTGCGATCAGCGTCAATATGCTCGCAGGCCGCTGTCTCGATCGCCTGCTCACAGATGCCGCATCCTTACGGCTCGAAGTTGCCCATGGCTCGCGCGGGGAACTCTTGATCGATGCCGGTCATGAAGCACGCGGCGGGATCGCCGCGGGTTTGCGCATCGCAGAAATCTGCATGGGCGGGCTTGGGGCCTGCACGATTTCCGATTCCGGTGCGGCGAATGCGCCTTTCAAGCTGACGACGCGCACCGCTAACCCCGTCATTGCGTGTCTCGCCAGCCAATATGCGGGATGGAAGCTCGCGTCCGAAGCGGAGGATGGATTTTTCGCGCTCGGTTCCGGGCCGGCGCGCGCGCTTGCCGCCAAGGAGGACGTGTTTGCCGATATCGGCTATTCCGATAGAGCCGACCGCGGCATTCTCGTGCTCGAGGGCGAGCGTCCGCCGCCGGCCGATGTCGTTGATTACGTCGCGCGCGAATGTGGGCTTGCTGCTGATTGTCTTGCTTTCATCTATGCGCCGACGCAAAGCCTCGCTGGTAGCGTGCAGGTCACGGCGCGCGTGCTGGAGGTCGCGTTGCACAAAGCCCACGCGCTGCATTTCCCTTTGTCTGATATTGTCGATGGCCTCGGCTCGGCGCCATTACCGCCGCCGCATCCGGACTTCATCACAGCGATGGGCCGCACCAACGATGCCATCATCTATGCCGGGCAGGTGCAGCTCTTTGTGACCGGCCCGGCGAGCCGCGCGCGCGATCTCGCCGAGAACCTGCCGAGCGCGAGGTCGAAAGACCACGGGCGGCCATTTGCCGAGATTTTTCGTGCTTACGACGGCGACTTCTACAAAGTCGATCCAATGCTGTTCAGCCCCGCGCTGGCGATCGTGACGGCGTTGGAGACCGGCGAGACTTTTCGCGCCGGCGCAATCGATCATAGGCTCATCGATGCCTCGTTCAGGTGAAGCGCGAATCTTTGCGCGCGAACGCGCGGGCGGCCCGCGGTTTGCCGTCGCCGCGGATAAGGTCGACTGGCATGTGAAGGAACTCGTCACCGCGTTCCGCCGCTGCGGGGCGCATGCGATTCCGGTGAAATTGTCGGCCTGTGGATTCAATACAGGCCGCTGCGCCGGGATGATGATCAAAGGCTTCGGCGACGCGCTTCCGGACGCGATGTTCGTGCGCGCCATCGGTGCGGGCTCCTTCGAGGAAATCACGCTGCGGCTCGGCTTGATGCATGCTCTCGGCGAGAGCGGCGTCGCGGTGCACAACAGCGCGCGTGCCGTCGAGCGTTGCGTCGACAAGGCGGCGACATCCTTCCTGCTCGCACGAGAGGGCATTCCGACGCCGCCGACTTGGACGGTGCAATCGCGCGCGCAAGCCGAGACGATTGTCCGGCGCGAAGCGGTGCGCGGTCCGCTGGTGCTGAAACCTTTGTTCGGCGCGCAGGGCCGCGGGTTGAAGCTCGTGCGCCGCGCCGCCGATCTGCCGGCATGCGAGGAGGTCGCCGGCGTCTACTACCTTCAGCGGTTTGTCGGGGTCGATCGCGGCGGCTTCAGCGACACGCGTTTGCTCGTGTCCGGCGGGCGCGTGATTGCTGCGATGCGCCGGCACGCCTCGCAATGGATCACCAACGTGAAACTCGGCGGCCGGCCCGAAGCCTATATGCCGTCGGAAGACGAGGCCGATCTCGCGATCAAGGCAACGAGCGCTGTCGGCGCGCATTTCGCAGGCGTCGATCTCATCCGCGGATATGATGATTGCGTTCACGTTCTCGAGGTCAACAGCATGCCGGGATGGCGCGGCCTGCAAAGCGTGACGCAGGTGCGAATTGCCGATGTGCTGGCGTCCGATCTTGTGGCGGCAATTGAGCCCCGACGTCCGGCTGCGCTGTCGGCGTGAGCCCATACACGTCGCAAGAAATCGCGGCGGCGTTCGTTGCATCCTGCCGCGATGAGATCGAAGCGCCGAAACCGGGCAACGTGCACGCTTTCGCCGGCGGCCATGACATGGAAGCGCGCCATTTCCTCGACAGCGCGCGAGCCGCGGCGCCCGCCATTGCCGCCCCCGGCGCGCGAGTTGGCACACGCGTGCGCGACGGCGTCGAAGCGACTCTCACAGCGGTTGGAATGAACACCAATCTCGGCATCATTCTTCTCTGTGCGCCGCTTGCGCGCGCCGCGGAAATGACGGACGACGATCTGCGCGCCGCACTCGCCGGCACGCTCAAAACTCTGGATGCGCGCGATACAGCCGATGTCTATGCCGCGATCGCGCGGGCGTCGCCCGGCGGTCTCGGGCGGGCTGCGCGATACGACGTGCATGATGCGGCGCCAGCCTCATTGCTCGAGGCAATGGGTGAAGCGGCCGAGCGTGACATGATCGCCCGGCAATATGTGACGGACTTCGCCGATATCTTCGAGACCGGCCTCACCATGGCTGCACAAATGCAGGCGCGCCAAGCAAAGGAAATAGCGCTTTCCGTCTATCTCGGGTTCCTCTCGCGCTTTCCCGACACGCATATTGTGCGAAAATTGGGGTTGGACGTTGCGACGTCGGTGATGCGGGAGGCGCAAACCTTTGCGACGCGCGTGCAAAGCGAAGCCGCCTCCACCGTCTTCACCGCGGACCTGCTTGCTTTCGATGCGCGGCTCAAGGCCGCGCGCATCAATCCCGGCACGAGCGCCGACCTGACCGTCGCGACATTGTTTGCCGCGAGGCTGTCGCGCGTCTTGCCCAATGTCATCTTGCCCAATGTGATCTTGCCGATGTCGTCTTGGGATGGTTGATTTGGGGGTGCGGGAGACCGCTCTATCTGGCCAACCGGTCCCAACGGACGCTGTCAACAAGGATAGTCTCTGCGCCGGATGAAACGCCGGCGCGCGTGATGTCAACGGGAGGAATGGTTCATGGCCACGATCAACAAGCTCATGGTCGGCGAGTCCTTGGTCGGCGAGGGCAACGAGGTCGCCCATATCGATCTCATCATGGGCCCGCGCGGCTCGGCCGCCGAGCAGGCCTTCGCCAATGCGCTGACCAACAACAAGGACGGGTTCACCTCGCTGCTCGCGGTGGTCGCGCCGAACCTGCCGGTGAAGCCGAACACGATCCTTTTCAACAAGGTTACGATCAAGGACGCCAAGCAGGCGGTGCAGATGTTCGGGCCGGCGCAGCATGCGGTTGCGATGGCGGTCGCGGACGCGGTCTCCGAGGGCACGATCCCGGCGGCGGAGGCCGACGACGTGTTCATCTGCGTCGGCGTGTTCATCCACTGGGAAGCGGCGGACGACAAGAAGATCCAGGAGTATAATTACAAGGCGACGAAGGAATCGATCGAGCGCGC
>JAFAVH010000193.1 GCA_019242655.1 Methylobacteriaceae bacterium | reverse complement strand
CCGCCACGCGGCAGGGAAATCGCGGACAGCGCCGGTTTCGCCGGCGGTTGCCAGCACCAGAACTGCCGATAAGCGTAAGCCGTCTCCTGCGCCAATGGTTGAGCAGGCCGCCAATAGGCGACCATATTGCTGTTGACTTCCGACTCGGAGGGAATTTCCACCAACTGCACGTTGCCCGCGCCCCAGTCGCCGATCGGCTCGATCCAAAGCGAAGGCCGCGTTTCCCACTTCTGATCGTCGTCTTGATATGAATTGAAGTCGCGATCGCGCATCAGAAACCCGAAGCCTTTCGGGTTGTCATCCATGAAGGATGAGACCTGCAACGTTTCGCGATTGGCGACAGGGCGCCAAATCCATTCGTCGCGGCCGGTGAGCATCTGCAGGCCGTTGACCTCGCAGACGGCAGGACGCACGTCGTCGGTTCGCCGCCGGTCGACCGGGCCGAACAGATACGCGGCGCTCATCGCACCCAAGCCGAAATGATCGATCGGAACGCGGGGAATGAGGGTTGCTTCCGTATCGATGATTGTCGCTTCGCCTGGGCGCAACGTGAACCGGTAGGCGCCGGTGGCGCTTTCCGAGTCGAGCAGCGCGTAGATGACCAGCGTGTTTGCGGCCGGTGTCGGCTTTTCGATCCAGACAACCTTGAATGCGGGAAACTCCTCGCCGCGTGGATCGCCGGTGCGGATCGCCAGCGCGCGCGCTGTTGCGCCGAGCGTCTGGCCGCGCGCGAGCGCCCTGAAGAAGCTGGCCCCCTGGAAAATGGCTGCGTCGGCAAAGCCGCCGCCATCGCGCGGCTGTAGCACGCGAAATCCGGAAAAGCCGAGATTGGGCAGGTTTTGCGGTACCTGCAAAGCGCCGAAATCGAATTGCGAGCGGCTGTAGGTGAGCTGTCGCGGCGCGCCGCCTTCGAGCAGATAAATCTGCATCGGCGCGGAGAAGATGAAACCGCGATGCAGCGGCTCGATGACGAATCCGAGATTGTCGCCGGCCCAGATTACGGACTCCGGCCGCGCACGGATCGCGACATATTGGTCGTAGCCGAGATTGCTGAAAGGCGCGGGAAGATCTCTTCCTGCTGCCTGAAACGGCTGCTTGGCGAATGTGCGGGCGAGCTCGATGACGTTGGCGAACGTGAAAGGCGGTGTGTCCGGCGGAGTCTGACCCTGCGCGACAGCCCGCGTGGAGGCCCTCTCCAATCCGCCGACGCTCGCTGCGAGCCCGCCTGCGGTGAGTTTCAGGAGGTCTCGGCGTTGCAACATTCGGGCTTGAGAACTCAGCAGCTTACGCGGAATTCGGCCTGCAAGGCGCGGGCCGAAAATCACCTCGCCCCTGTATAGCCGAACCTTGTGTGCGGCTGCGAGACGATTTTGCGGCTTTTTCCGGCAGACACGACCCGTTTACCCTGTGCTTATTTTGGCCGCGCTTCGAGCCCACTGAAGGTGCGATTATTGCAGCCGAAAAAGCGCAATCGGAACAATCGAGCCTTCATGGATGCGGCCGTCCCAAAATCACGCCGAGCGCTCGCGGTAATCCTCGCCGCCGGCGAGGGCACGCGGATGAAATCCGCGCGGCCGAAGGTCCTGCACGAAATCGCCGGGCGCACGCTGCTCGCGCATGTGCTCGAGGCCGTTCGCGAGGCGGAGATCGACCGGGTCGCCGTAGTGGTCGGTCCGGATCGGGACGATGTGGCGGCGGCGGCGCGGAGAGCCTTTCCGGGCGTTTCGATCCACGTCCAGACCGAACGGCGCGGCACGGCTCACGCCGTGCTTGCCGCCCGCGACGCGCTCGCAAAAGACAATGAAGACGTGCTCGTCCTCTTCGCGGACACGCCGCTTGTCGACGCGGCGACGCTGCGGCGCCTTCGCGACGAACTCGCGTCCGGCAAAGCGGTGGTTGCGCTCGGTTTCGAGGCGAAAGACCCGACCGGCTATGGACGCCTCGTCCGCGACGCGGAGGGGTCCCTTGTCGCCATCCGCGAGCACAAGGATGCAAATGCCGCCGAACGCGCGCTCACCCTTTGTAATGCAGGCCTTATGGCGCTGACCGGACGCCAGGCCCTGCCGCTCCTCAAGGCGATCGGTAATGACAACGTTCAAAAGGAATTCTACCTGCCGGACGCGGTCGCCATTGCCCGAAAATCCGGCCTTCAGGCCGGCGCAATTCTCGCCTCAGAAGAGGAGGTGATGGGGATCAACGACCGGGTCCAGCTCGCCGAGGCCGAGGCTGTGATGCAAAAGCGCCTGCGCGAGCAGGCCATGCGCAATGGCGCGACCCTGGTTGCGCCAGACACGGTGTTCTTCTCCGCGGACACGCAAATTGGCCGCGACGTCGTTATCGAGCCTCATGTCGTGTTCGGTCCGGGCGTCATCGTCGAAGACGGCGCCGTCATTCACGCCTTCTCGCATCTTGAAGGCGCCCGCATTGGCAAGGGCGTCTCGGTTGGGCCGTTTGCGCGGCTGCGTCCTGGGGCGAACCTGCAGGAAGGATCGCGGGTCGGCAATTTCGTGGAGATCAAGGCGGCGGAGATCGGCCGCGGCGCCAAGATAAATCATTTAAGCTATATCGGCGATGCTTCGGTTGGAGCCGGCTCGAACATCGGTGCCGGCACGATCACCTGCAACTACGATGGTTTCGCCAAGCACCGCACCGAGATCGGCGACAGCGCTTTTGTCGGCACCAATTCCTCGCTCGTCGCGCCGGTCAAGATCGGCGCGCGTGCTTATATCGGTTCCGGCTCGGTCATCACCGGCGATGTGCCTGCCGATGCGCTGGCGCTCGGGCGCGGGCGGCAGGTCGAAAAGCCGGGTTGGGCGAAGCTTTTTCGTGAACGCCACAAAGGCGTGAAAACCGGACACAAGTGAGGGGACCATGTGCGGGATCGTCGGCATTCTGGGCACAGCGCCCGTCGCGGAATCGATCGTCGAGGCCCTAAAGCGGCTCGAATATCGCGGCTACGATTCGGCCGGCATCGCCACGCTTGAAGGCGGCCACCTGACCCGCCGCCGCGCCGAGGGCAAGCTCAAGAACCTTGAACTGCGTCTCTCGGAGGCGCCGCTCGAAGGCGTGATCGGCATCGGTCACACGCGTTGGGCGACGCATGGCCGCCCGAGCGAAGCCAATGCGCATCCGCATGCAAGCGACCGGCTGGCGGTCGTCCATAACGGCATTATCGAGAATTTTCGCGAGTTGCGGGAAGAGCTTAAAGGCAAAAGCTACACCTTTACGACAGAGACCGATACCGAGGTTGTCGCGCATCTCGTCTCCGCGGAAATGCGCAAGGGACTCGATCCCGTCGACGCGGTCGCCGCTGCTCTTCCGCGGCTTAAAGGCGCGTTTGCTCTCGCCTTTCTTTTCGAAGGGGTCGAGGACCTTTTGATCGGCGCGCGTCAGGGACCGCCGCTCGCGGTCGGCTGGGGCGCGGACGAGATGTATCTCGGCTCTGACGCGCTGGCGCTCGCGCCGTTCACCGACGTGATCACTTATCTTGAGGATGGCGACTGGGTCGTCTTGCGTCCGGGTCGCGCGGAGTTTCACGACGAACACGGCAACATCGTCGAGCGTGTGAAGCAGCGCACGGTCGCCGGCGCGCTGCTCGTCGAGCGCGGCAATCATCGCCACTTCATGGCGAAGGAGATTCACGAGCAGCCCGAAGTCGTGGCGCGCACGCTCGCCCATTATCTCGACATGCTGCAGGGCAAAGTGCGGCTGCCGTTCGAATTCCCGTTCGATCCGAACGCGCTCGATCGCATCACAATTACTGCCTGCGGCACGGCCTACTATGCCGCGCTCACCGCGAAATATTGGTTCGAGCGCTTCGCGCGGCTGCCTGTCGAAGTCGATGTCGCTTCCGAGTTCCGTTATCGAGAGGCGCCGCTTCCCGAGCGCGGCCTGATGATCGTCGTCTCGCAATCGGGCGAGACGGCGGACACGCGCGCCTCGCTGCATTATGCGCGCACGCAGAAGCAGCACATCCTCTCGGTCGTGAACGTGCCGAGTTCAACAATCGCGCGCGAGAGTCACATCGTTGCGCCTACGCTTGCGGGGCCGGAGATCGGTGTCGCCTCGACCAAGGCGCTGACCTGTCAGCTCGCGGTGCTCGCTTGTCTCGCATTGGCGGTCGGTCGCGCCCGCGGCAAGCTCTCCGCGGAAGAAGAGTTCCGTCTCGTCAACGAGCTCATTTTGTTGCCCGGCCTCATGGCTGACGTGCTGAATCACGAAGCGACGATCGAGCAGATCGCGCATTCCTTCGCCAAGGTGCAGAGCGTGCTCTATCTCGGGCGCGGCACCAATTACCCGCTGGCGCTCGAAGGCGCGCTGAAGCTCAAGGAAATCTCCTATATCCATGCCGAGGGCTATGCCGCCGGCGAACTGAAGCACGGGCCGATCGCGCTGATCGACGAGGTGATGCCGGTCGTCGTCATTGCGCCGAGCGATCGCGCGCTGGAAAAGACTGTCTCGAACGTGCAGGAAGTCGCCGCGCGCGGCGGCCGCATCATCTTGATCGGCGACGCGCGGGCGGCGCAAGAAGCGGCGGTCGATCTCTCAGGCTTCGTCGAGATGCCGGCGATGGCGCCGGACTTTGCCGCGATCGTCTATGCGCTGCCGGTGCAGCTGCTTGCCTATCACGCGGCGGTTTTCATGGGCAAAGACGTCGACCAGCCGCGCAATCTGGCGAAGAGCGTGACGGTCGAGTAGAATCTTCGGCCTTCTTGCCTTCGCTCTCGACGCAGCCCATGTTGCAGCGCGAGAGGATCAGGGGCTGACGCCGTCCGATGACCGACTTCACTCCACGGCCGGGCGCGCCTGACGCGGGCGCGCTGTTCGTGCCGCCCAAATCCCGAACGCTGGGCGCGCGGCTGCGCAACTATTTCCTTACCGGTCTCATCATTGCCGGGCCGCTGGCGGTCACCGCCTGGATCGTCTGGTGGTTCATCAACACGATCGACGGCTGGGTCACGCCGCTGATCCCGCGGGTGCTGCAGCCCGACCGCTATTTGCCGTTCCACGTTCCGGGGGTCGGCGTGATCGTCGCCTTGGCCGGGCTGACGCTTCTCGGCTTTCTCGCGGCCAACCTTGCCGGACGCACATTGATCCGTCTCGGTGAGGCGATCCTCGACCGGATGCCGATCGTCCGCGGCATCTACAAGAGCGCAAAGCAGATTTTCGAGACGGTCTTTTCGCAATCCGGCACGTCGTTCCGACGCGTCGGCCTCGTCGAATTTCCGACCAAGGGCAACTGGTCGATCGTCTTCATCTCGGCGCCGCCGAGCGGAATTGTCGTCGATGCGCTGGCGGAGGAGGAGCATCTCGGTGTGTTCTTGCCGTGCACGCCCAATCCGACGACCGGCTTTTTCTTCTACTTGCCGGCGCGCGAAGTCATCGAAATTCCGATGACGCCGGATGAAGCGGCGAAGCTCATCATGTCGGCCGGGCTGATTCAGCCGGAGACGCATGCCAAATTGGCGGCAATCGCCGAGGAGATGAAGCGTCAGCGGCTGGAGGCGGGCGAGGCGGCTTAGCGCTCACCCCGATCGCAACAGCCGCACCGCCTCGTCGCGTTCGAACAAATACAAGAGCACCCGCAGCGCTTCTCCGCGCTCGCTCTGCAAATCTGGATCGTTGCGCAGGATGAGCTCGGCGTCGTCGCGCGCGGCGCCAAGAAGATGCGCATGCACATCGAGTCGCGCGATGCGGAACCCCGGCGCGCCGGATTGCCGCGTGCCCAGCACCTCGCCTTCACCGCGCAGTTTGAGGTCCATTTCGGCGATGCGGAAACCGTCTTCCGTCTCGCGCAGCGTCTCGAGCCGCGCTTTTGCCGTCTCGTTCAGCGGGCCTTTGTAGAGCAGCAGACAGGAAGAGCGTGCATCGCCGCGGCCGACACGTCCGCGCAACTGGTGTAATTGCGCGAGACCGAAACGCTCGGCATGCTCGATGACCATCACGGTCGCTTCCGGCACGTCAACGCCGACCTCGATCACCGTCGTTGCGACAAGAATCTGCGTGTCGCCGCTCTGGAAGGCGGCCATCGCCGCATCTTTGTCTGCCCCCTTCTTGCGGCCATGCACGAGGCCTACGCGGTCACCGAAAATGCGCACGAGATCGGCATGGCGCTCGGTCGCGGCGGCAAGATCGCTGGTCTCGCTTTCTTCGACCAGCGGGCAGACCCAATAGATGCGCGCGCCCGACTGCATGGCGCGGCCGATCGCCTCGATCACTTCGCCGATGCGCTCGACCGGCACGGCGCGCGTGTCGATCGGCTGCCGTCCAGCGGGTTTCTCGGTGAGCGACGACACGTCCATGTCGCCGAAATAAGTGAGGACGAGCGTGCGTGGGATCGGCGTCGCCGTCATGACGAGAATATCGGCAGCTTCTCCTTTGTCGCCGAGCGCGAGGCGCTGATGCACGCCGAAGCGATGCTGCTCGTCGACGATGGCGAGCGCCAGGTCGCGGAAGGCGACCCCTTCTTCGATCAGCGCGTGCGTGCCAACCGCGATGTCGATCTCGCCCGCCGCGAGCCCTTCCAATGTGCGCTTCCGTTCCGCGGGCTTGTCGCGCCCTGTGAGCAGCGCGACTCGCAGCCCCGCTGTCTCGGCAAGCGGCGCGATGCGGGCGAAATGCTGGCGCGCCAAAATTTCGGTCGGCGCCATCATCGCTGCCTGGCTACCTCCTTCGACGATATGCGCCATCGCCATGAGCGCGACGAGTGTTTTGCCGGAGCCTACGTCTCCCTGCAGCAGGCGTAGCATGCGTTTGTCGGACGCAAGATCGGCGCGGATTTCGGCGAGCGCATCGCGCTGCGCGTTCGTCAACGAAAAGGGCAGGGCGGCTTTGATCTTTTCGATGAGTTTGCCGCTGGCTTCGCTTGTCCGCCCCGCGGCTCTGCGCATGCGCGCCCGCACAAGCCGCAACGCAAGCTGCTGACTGAGGAGCTCATCATAGGCGAGCCGCGTGTAAGCGGCGCTTTCCGGCGCGATCGCTGTTGGCCCGACCGGATGGTGGATGGCATCGAGTGCGCCGGCGAAATCGGCAAAGTTCTGCGCCGTGACAAAGGTTGGATCGAGCCATTCCGGGATGCCTTGCGGCACGCGTTGCAGTGCGGCCTCGACCGCTCGCGCGATCGCGCGTGACTGTAGCCCTTCGGTCGCGCCGTAGACCGGCTCGACCGGCGCGAGTTTCTGTACGCTTTCGGCGTCGAGCACGCGATCGGGATGCACGATCTGGCGGTAGCCGTCATAAAGCTCGAGCCGGCCCGACACGAAACGCCGCGCGCCGACGGGAAGGCTCTTTTCGATCCAGCTGACATTCGCCATGAAGAAGACGAGCTGCACGTCGCCGGTGTCATCCTCGACATGCACGCGATACGGCCCTTTGGAATAGCGGCCGCCGGGCGGGCGGTGCTCCGTCACCCGCACATCGAGAACGACCTGCTTGCCGATTTTCGCATCGATGATTTTCGGCCGGTCGCGCCGGTCGATGACCTCGTTTGGCAGGTGGAACAGAAGATCGATGATGCGGGCCGCACTGCCTGGCGGCGTGAGCAGCCGATCGAATAAAAGCGCGCTTTTCGGTCCAACACCCGACAGGACGGACACGGCGGCAAACAGTGGATCGAGCAGGGGTGGGCGCATTTCTCGTCATATCTTGCCGATGGAAGTCGCTTTGTCATAGTCGCGCGAATTGGAAGCCGGGCGGATTGACCGGCAGTCCTCGAGGTGGTGGCATCCGGCCGCCCTTCCGATAGGAGGACCCGACATGACATCAGCGACGCTCCCGGCAACCGGTTTGCCGACCGCGCCGCCGCCGCTTCGGCGGCTCGGTGCGAAGGATCTCGCCCACATTCCCGGTGAAACCGGTTGGCCTGTTGTTGGCAACACGCTGCGGGCAGTGCGCGATCCGCTCGCGTTTACGAACGCGATGCACGCCAAGTACGGGCCCGTCTATCGTAACCATCTCCTCGGCATCCACGGCGTTACGCTGCTCGGACCGCAGGCGAACGAGTTCGTCCTCTTCGATCAGCAGCGGCTATTCTCGTCGACGATGGGCTGGGCGCCGGTGCTGGAGCGGCTTTTCCCGCGCGGGCTGATGCTGCTCGACTTCGACGAACATCGGATGCATCGCAAGGCCCTGTCAGTCGCCTTCAAATCGGGCGCGATGAAATCGTATCTGGAACAGTTGAACCGCGGCATAGAAGAACGCGTCCGGCGCTGGATAAAGGGCGGGCCGCAATTCCTTTTCTATCCAGCGATCAAGCAGCTGACGCTTGATCTTGCCGCCACGTCGTTCATTGGCGACGAAGCGCATCTGCATTCGGAAGAGGTGAACCGCGCCTTTGTCGCGATGGTTGCCGCCGCCGTTACGCCCGTGCGCAAGCCCATTCCGGGCACGCAGATGTATCGCGGCGTTCAGGGCCGCAAGCGCATCATCGAGCTTTTCTCGCGCGAGATTCCGCGCCGGCGCGAAGCCGGCGGCGAGGACATTTTCTCGCAGCTGTGCCGCGCCAGCTATGACGACGGCTCGCTGCTCTCGGCGCAAGACATTATCGATCACATGAGCTTTCTCATGATGGCCGCGCACGACACGCTCACATCCTCGATGACGTCGCTCATCTGGTTTCTCGCCAAAGATCAGAAATGGCAGCAGAGGCTGCGCAACGAAGCCGCCGGCCTGTATACCGGGACACAGAGCGAAAGAACGCGGGCGCTCTCTTACGAGCAATTGGGTGACCTGCCACTGACCGATATGGCCTTCAAGGAAGCGATGCGCATCATTCCGCCCGTTCCCTCAATCCCGCGCCGTTCAGTCCGCGCATTCGATTTCGGCGGCTACCATTTTCCTGCGGGCACGCAAGTGTCGATCAGCCCGTTGTTCACGCATCGCATGCCCGACATTTGGCCTGAGCCGCTCGTCTTCGATCCCATACGCTTCAGCGAGGAAGCTTCGAGAGGCCGGCATAAATTCGCTTGGGTGCCGTTCGGCGGCGGCGCACATATGTGCCTCGGCCTGCACTTTGCCTACATGCAAGCGAAGTGCTTCGTCTACCATCTGCTGACGCGGGCGAAGATCAGCGTTCCGGAGGGCTACACGCCGGATTGGCAGGTGTGGCCCATTCCGAAGCCGCGTGACGGCCTGCCGGTGCATCTCGCGCCGATCTGACGCCGCGAGCCCGGGTGACGGATTTCGCTCCGGCGCCTATATAGAACGCGCCGCGGACAATCCGTGGCGAAGGGATTCGGGATGACGGAAAGCTCTCCGGAGGTGGACCGCGAGGTCCGCCGCCGACGCATTCGATTCCGCGCGTGGCATCGCGGCATCCGTGAGATGGACCTGCTCATGGGCGGCTTCGCCGATGCGGAGCTCACGCGGCTCAGCGATGCCGAGCTCGATCAGTTCGAGCATTTGCTCGATCTGCCCGACCCTCAGGTCTTTGCGTGGCTCGCGGGCCTCGAGGACGTACCGGAGGATGAGGGCATGCCGCTCCTCGAGAAAATACGCGCGTTTCGCGTGCACGCGGCGCCCATGAATGTGTGACCAGAACTAAGCAAGATGACCGATCTTAAACGCGCCGTCGCTCAACTCGAGAAAGGCGGCTCTCTGACGTTACAGCGCGTACCGGACGGCTTCGATGCTTTCGTTGCCGCCGATCTTACGCGCGCGCTGGCGCGTTCGGGTGAGGGCAGGGGCGCGGTCCTCGTTCACGTCGCGCGCGACGGTCAGCGCTCGCGCGCTTTCCAGGAAGCATTCGCTTTCGCCGCTCCCGATGTCGAGGTGCTCGATTTCCCCGCCTGGGATTGCCAGCCCTATGACCGTGTGTCGCCGAACGCGGCGATCTCAGCGCGGCGGATGACGGTGCTCGCGCGTCTCGCACGTTCCGGCTCGTCGATCGAGCGTCCGCGCATTCTGGCAACGACCGTCAACGCTCTTGTGCAGCGCGTGCCGCCGCGCGCCGGCATCGCGGCGGAGACATTCTCTGCCGCGCCTGGCAATTCCGTCGATACCGACGCGCTTCTGCGCTGGTTCGAGACCAACGGTTACCTGCGATCGAGCACTGTTCGCGAAACCGGCGAGTACGCGATGCGCGGCGGCATTCTCGATCTCTGGGCGCCCGGCATGCCCGCGCCGGTGCGGCTCGATTTCTTCGGCGACACGCGCGAATCGATCCGCAGCTTCGATCCCGAGACGCAGCGCTCGGTCGGACAATTGCGCGCGCTCGATCTCGTCCCGATGAGCGAAGTGCAGCTGACAACGCAGAGCATCAAGCGCTTTCGCCAAGGTTACCTCGCAACGTTCGGCGGGCAAACGCGCGGCGACACCCTTTACGAGGCAGTGAGCGAAGGCCGCCGCCATCCCGGCTTGGAGCATTGGCTGCCGCTCTTCCACGAGCGGATGGATACGCTGTTCGATTATGTCGCGGATGCCCCGCTCGTTCTCGATCCGCTTGCCGAAGATGCGGCGGGTGAGCGCCTTGCGCAAATGAAGGACTATTACGACGCGCGCAAAGAAGCGCACGATGCCGATCCGGCGAAATCTTCGTACAAGCCGCTGCCGCCGGATGCGCTTTATCTTGCACCAGGCGAATGGCGCGAGCGGCTCGAGGCCGACGCGCTCGCGCGTACGGCGCCATTCGAGGCGCCGGAAAAGGCGGGCGAACTCTCGATCGATTGCGGCGGGCGGCCTGGACGCAATTTTGCGCCGGAGCGCAACGACGAGAACGCCAACGTTTTTGAAGTCGCGGCACAGCACATTCGCGCGCTGCAGGAGAGCGGAAAAAAGATCATCGTCGCCGGGTGGTCCGATGGCTCGCGCGAGCGCTTGGGCCATGTGCTCGCTGAACATGGATTGAAACGCGCCGAGCTCGCCTCAACGCTGTCGCAAGCGCTGGCGGTGAAGAGTAACGCTGTTGCTCTTGCTGTCATCGGTCTCGAAGCAGGATTCGAGACCGCCGATTACGCTGTCATTGGCGAGCAGGACATTCTTGGCGACCGCCT
>JAFAVH010000267.1 GCA_019242655.1 Methylobacteriaceae bacterium | reverse complement strand
TGCCGAAATCCCCGGTCGCGGCGACGTCGGCGCGTTGCGCCTGCGCACCGTCGCGACGAAGGACCGGCCGTGCGCCGACTTCCCGGATAAGAGCGGCGATGCTTACGATCCGGCCGTGATCCTCGACTTGGATTATTGGGTGCTGATGCCGAGGTGAAGCTGGACCTACTCCGCCGCGTCGGCGAGCCTATCCGTCTCGAACTGCAATCTCGCCAACCGCGCATAAAGCCCGCCGCGGGCGACGAGCGAGGCATGCGTGCCCTCTTCGACGATGCGGCCCTCTTCCATCACGAGTATGCGATCAGCCCTCACCACGGTCGCCAAGCGATGCGCAATGACGAGCGTCGTGCGGTGACGCATCAGCTTCTCCAGCGCCGACTGCACCAGCGCCTCGCTCTCTGCATCGAGCGACGAAGTTGCTTCGTCGAGGAGCAAGACCGGCGCATCGCGTACGATCGCGCGCGCAATTGCCAGGCGTTGGCGCTGTCCGCCGGACAAGGTCATGCCGCGCTCGCCGAGGCGCGTGTCATAACCTTCCGGCAAAGTGCGGATGAATTCGTCGGCACCAGCTTGCATCGCCGCATCGTGGATCGCGACTTCCGAAATCCCCTCCGCGCCATAGGCGATGTTTTCCGCAACGGAGATGCCGAAAATCACCGGGTCCTGCGGTACCAGTGCGATCTGACGGCGCACGTCTTCGACGCGCAGCCGGCGGATATCGATGCCGTCTGATAGGACAACGCCGCTTTGCGGATCATAGAAGCGCATCAGGAGCTGGAAGATCGTCGACTTGCCGGCACCGGAGGGACCGACGATCGCCACCGTCTCGCCGGGAGCCACGCTGAACGTGACATCGTGCAGCGTCCGCGCGTCGCCTCCGCCAGGATAAGCGAAATTTACGCGATCGAAGGCGATTTCGCCGCGCGATGCTGTAGGGCGCGCGGGCGCGCGCGGCGATGTGATCCGCGGCTGAGTTTGCAAAAGCTCCGATATGCGCCCAGCCGAACCTGCCGCCGCTGAAATTTCGCTCCACACCTCCGAGAGCTGGCCAATCGCGCTTGCGGCCAAGACGGCATAGAGCACGAATTGCGACAGCATGCCCGCCGTCATCCTGCCCGCGAGCACATCGCGCGCGCCGAGCCACAGCACGACCACAACCGAACTGAAGGCGAGGAAGATGGCGATGCCGGTCAGGATGGCGCGCGCGCTCGTTGCGTCGCGCGCCGCATTGTAGGCGGCCTCCGCCGCCGCGGAAAAATTACGGCTCGCCGCCATCTCGGCGGTGAACGCCTGCATGATGCGAACCGCTGCCAGATTCTCGGCGGCGAAATTGGTTGCGTCGGCAAGCGCGTCCTGCGCGCGCCGCGAACGCGCGCGCACGCCGCGGCCCGACGCCACCAACGGCAACACGATCACCGGAATCGCGATCAGCACGAAGGCCGAAAGTTTCGGGCTCGTCAGCACCATCATCGCGCTTGCGCCGGCAAACATGAAAAGATTGCGCAACGCGACCGAGGCCGACGAGCCGAACGCCGATTTCATCTGCAGCGTGTCGGCGGTCAGCCGCGAGATGAGCTCGCCCGATTTCGTGCGATCGTAGAAAGCGGCGTCGAGATGCGCCAAATGCCTGAAGAGATCGGAGCGCAAATCGGCAACGATCCGATCGCCGAGCGTCATCACGCAAAAGGAGCGGGCCGCCGACGCGCAGGCGAGGACCAGAACAACGGCAATCATCGCGGCGAAGTAGCTGTTGATCAGCCCGGCGCTGCTTTCGGTAAATCCGTGATCGATCATCCGCCGCACGGCGAGCGGCACGACCAATGTCGCCGCCGAGGCGACCGACAAAGATGCCAGCGCGGCGATAACGCGGCCCTTGTAGCGGGCGACGTAAGGCAGAAGCGGCACGAGCGCGGAGAGCGACGCGGCTGGCGCGCTGTTTTCGCGGCGCTGGAGGGTCGGCCGTTTCATGTCTCTCCGGATCGGGCTTTGCAGGCCTAGAGGTTGTCGCAACGCGTCTTTTGCGCTATCAGCCCGCCAGTCCGCAATGCGGCGCATCCGCCGCTGGAAACCCCTTCAAATTCAACAAGGCCGGCCGTTACCACGCGCCGCCGCTCAAGACACCAGCCGAGACATTCCGATGAAAAGCGATATCCACCCGAATTATCACACGATCAAGGTCGTCATGACCGACGGCACGGAATACGTGACCCGTTCGACCTGGGGCCGCGAGGGCGACACGCTCAACCTCGACATCGACCCGAAGACCCATCCGGCCTGGACCGGCGGCTCACAGCAGCTGCTGGACCGCGGCGGCCGTCTGTCGCGCTTCAACTCGCGCTTCGGCGCGATCGGACTCGGCAAGAAGTAATCGCCGCTTCTCAGACCGGCGCCATTTCCCCGAAGCTCGCGCCGAAAGCGGCGCGCAACCGCTCGCGTTCGGCGGCAAGCGGGCTTGGCGGCTCGGCCGGGGCTTCGGCCGTTTTCACGTAGATCAGCTGGTCGAGATGGATGATCCGCGCCTGCAGGCGCATCGATTGCGTGACGAGGTCCTTCAGCCGCTCCGGCAGCTTGGCAAAGACATCGGGGCGCGACGCCATGTCCTGCGTCGACAGGCGCACTTTGTTCTTCTCGGACGCAGCCTGGCTCTGCGTCATCTCGCCTTCGTTTACGGCCCGCTGCAGCAGAAGCCATGATGCGAGCTGCATGAGGCGGGTCGTCAGCCGCATGCTTTCGGCGGCATAGGCGAGCGCCTCGGCGCGGGCGAGTGTCTTGGCATCGTCGCGGCCGTCGCCGTCGAGATACGCCGCCGCTTCCTCGACCAGGAGCATGCCCTCGCGGAAGAGGTTCTTGAACGCCTCCGAGCCGGCGAGGCGCTCGGCGAACGAAACCGGCGGGCGCCCGCCGCTCGATGAACTCAACGCCACCATGCTACAAACCTTGGGAAAACCGCATCTCGGCAGGGCCATCGCCGACCTCGCCGACTATACCAAGCCTTAACGTTTTCGCTCGCTTAACCCCGGGTTAACCTTAACCATTCGCCGGTGACATCGCGGCATCGAAGCCCCACATTGGGGAAATGCCGATTCGACGCCGGATTGGCACGGGAGCCCTTATTTGACCAGCCTTCCCGCCGCGCGCGCCGACCCGTCGCGCGAGTCCGGCGAGCCCTTCGATCCCGACTATGCGCCGCAGGCCGGCGGCATTGCCGCCCGCGCCCGCGCCGCCGCCCCTGGCGGCGCTGTCGCCTACCTCACCGCGCTCAATCCGGAGCAGCGCGAGGCGGTCGAGGCGCTCGATGGACCAGTCCTCGTGCTTGCCGGCGCCGGCACCGGCAAGACGCGCGTTCTGACGACGCGCGTCGCGCATATGATTGCGACGGGCAAAGCCCGCGCGCACGAAATCCTCGCAGTCACCTTCACCAACAAAGCAGCGCGCGAAATGCGCGAGCGCGTCGTCCTGCTTGCCGGCCCTGTCGCCGAGGGCATGCCGTGGCTCGGCACGTTCCATGCGATTTCGACCAAGCTTTTGCGCCGGCATGCGGAGCTCGTCGGCCTGAAGTCGAATTTTTCCATCCTCGATACCGACGATCAGATCCGGCTGTTGAAGCAGGTCATTCAAGCCGAGAATGTCGATGACAAGCGCTG
>JAFAVH010000100.1 GCA_019242655.1 Methylobacteriaceae bacterium | reverse complement strand
CCTCGACCCAAATCAACGAGAACCAGGTCGAGCACAATTATTATAATGTCGTCGCACTGCAGAAATCGATCGGTGAGATCGATGCGCAACTCTCCTATTTCTCGCGGCTGAGCACGGTGCGATTTACGCCCGATCTTCTCGGCGATCTCATCTACAACGGCGTGGCCTCCGACATTTATCGATCGAGCCTGCTCAACGGTGTACAAGGCGACATTGCTTACCGCCTGCATCCGGCGCACACATTGCGTTTCGGCATGATCGCCAGTGCCGAGAAGACGCATGTGGTCAATTCATCGACGGTGCAGCCGCTTGACGGCGACGGTAATCCGCTCGACGCGCCTTTCGGCATACTCGATCAGAACAGCAAGGTCGGATGGCTGTTCGGCCCCTATGCGCAGGACGAGTGGCGGCTCACCGACAAGATTACGTTGAATGCCGGCACACGGTTCGACCAGATGTCCCAGTTCGTCACGGCGAACCAGCTCTCCCCGCGCGCCAGCATCACCTACAAACCGATCGAAGGCACGACGGTTCATGTGGGCTATGCGCGCTATTTCACGCCGCCGAACCAGGCGCTTGTCGCGCCGACAAACCTGCCGCTTTTCAACAACACGACGCTACAGCCGGACATAAACTTGAACGACCCGGTTCGGCCTGAGCGCTCGCATTATCTCGATGCCGGCGTCACGCAGCGCGTGCTGCCGGGTCTCGATGTCGGCGTCGACGCCTATTACAAGCGCGCGAAGAACCTGCTCGACGACGGCCAGTTCGGCGCGGCTTATGTTCTCACCGCGTTCAATTACGACCGCGCCTACAATGCCGGCATCGAGTTCAAAGCGAACTACCAGATGGACGGCCTCCGCCTTTACGGCAATCTCGCTATCGCGCGGCAGCGCGCGACGCAGGTGACGTCAAACCAATTCCTGTTCGATCCGGACGAATATTCCTACATCACCAATCACTACATCTATACCGATCACGCACAGACGATCACCGCCTCCGCCGGTGCGTCCTACAAGTGGAACGGCACGCGGCTTTCCGTCGACATGATTTATGGCAGCGGCTTACGCGCGGGGTTCGCCAATACCGATCATGTTCCGGCCTACACGCAGGTCAATGCCGGAATCTCGCAGGAGGTGCCGATGCCCGGCATGAAGCCGCTGACATTGCGCTTCGACGTCATCAACGTCTTCGATCACGTCTACCAGCTGCGCGACGGATCCGGCATCGGCGTCTTTGCTCCGCAATACGGTCCCCGCCGCGGCTTCTTCGGCGGCGTCTCGCAGCGGTTTTGAGCAGCAGAGTATCGGCTGCTTCGACTGTGCGTGCCCTTGCAAGCCGCGAAGTAACCGATCTCGCTCGCTTTCCTTGCCACGCGCCCCATTTGCTGCGCCTGATGAGGGGATCATGAGAGAAAAGCACGGGCCGCGGCTCCTCGCCATTGCCGCAGCATTTCTGATTGCTGCCGCCCCATTCGCCTCCGCACAGGAGCGCGGAGGCGGAGCCACGAGCAGGAACGACCAACGCCGCGGCGAGGCGCAAGCAACGCCGCGCACCCCCCTTCCTCCAGAGGCGGTCACGCAGCACAGCATCGATCTCGGCGGGCAGACGCTTGCATTCACGGCGCGCGCCGGAGCCGTGCGCCTCGTCGACGCAAATAGCGGTAGCGCCCAGGCCGACATTGCCTATGTCGCGTTCGAGCGCAGCGATGCCGGGGACGCCGCCAAGCGGCCAATCACTTTCGCGCTGAATGGCGGCCCCGGCGCCGCTTCGGGCTTCCTCAATATCGGCGCTATGGGTCCATGGCGGCTGTCGATGTCCGGCGCCGCGCTGGCGCCATCGGCTCCGCCGGTGACGACGGCGAACGCCGAGACCTGGCTGGCCTTCACCGATCTCGTCTTCATCGATCCGCCGGGGACCGGGTTCACTCGCGTTCTCACTGACAGCGATGATGTGCGCCGTCATTTCTATTCGGTCAGCGGCGACATCGACATTCTTTCGGTGACGATCCGCAAGTGGCTTGAACAGCACAATCGCCTCGCCTCGCCGAAATTCATTGTCGGCGAAAGCTATGGCGGCTTCCGCGCGCCGAAGATCGCGCATGTCCTGCAGGACACCGAGAATGTCGGCGTCAACGGCATCGCCATGCTGTCGCCGGTCATCGATTTCAGCTGGTTCGAAGGCACGACGCCTCTGACGCGTGTTGCGCTCCTGCCGGCGATGACCGCGGTTGCGCGCGGCGCCACCGATCGCACGAAACTCGCCGATGTCGAGGCTTACGCGACGACTGAGTATCTCTCCGACCTGTTGAAAGGCCCGCGCGACAAGGACGCGATCGACAGATTGAGCACCAAAGTCGCGGGGTTTCTCGCCCTCGACCGCGCGCTTGTCGCGCGTTTAGGCGGACGCGTCGATGCCGACACGTTTCTGCGCGAACGCGGCCGCGCGCAGCAGCGCGTCGGCAGCGTGTATGATGGAACGATCAGCGCGCTCGATCCCAATCCCAACGCCGCGGAGAGCCATTGGTCCGATCCGTTTCTTGACGGATTGCGCGCGCCGATCGCAAGCGCGATGGCCGACATCACGGTCAATCGCCTGAATTGGCCGGTCGGCGAATTGCGCTACGAAATTCTCAACAATCAGGTCGTGCGCCAATGGAATTGGGATCGCGGACGCCGCACCAACGAAGCGCTCGGCGATTTGCGGCAAATACTGGCGCTTGATCCGCAAATGCGCGTTCTGGTGATGGGCGGACTGACCGACCTCATCACAACCTATTTCGGCTCGAAGATGCTCGTCGATCAGCTGCCTGCTTACGGCGATGCGCGGCGTGTCCGCTTCGAGGCGGTTCCGGGCGGACACATGTTCTATTCACGCGACGACGCGCGCGCCGCGCTGCGCGATGCCGGTCGCGAGCTGATCGAAGGGCGCCACGTCGGAGAGTGAGGGACGGTTCGCTTACCAGCGCCGCCGATAGCCCCATCCGCCGCGGCCGCGCACGAGGCTGATGAGGAACAAGAGCAGCAGCGCGCCGATCGTAGCGCTGACGATCGCCGCAATGATACCGGTGCCGAGGTGAATGCCGAGCTCCGCGAAGAGCCAATTGCCGACAAATGCGCCGACAATGCCGATCAGGATGTCACCAACGATGCCGAAGCCAGCACCCCAGGCGATCTGGCCGGCAAGCCACCCGGCGATCAGGCCGACCAGAATGATGACGAGAATGCTTTCATTCGACATGTGCATTGTTGCCTCCCTGCGCGTCCGCCGGCGCGGTACTAGGCTTGGGAAACACTGAACAGTCAACCGCGCCGTGACAGCGACGACGATCCCCGTGCTCGCAATCTCCGATCTTCGCCCCGATGAAATTTCGGCCGCCATCGCCATATGGGAAGAAGCAGGCTTGCTGCGTCCCTGGAACGATCCCCGCGCGGATGCCGCCTTGGCTTTGCGCAGTGCCGATTCAACCATTCTCGTAGGCAGGGACGACGACCGCATCATCGCGACATGCATGGTCGGCCACGACGGTCACCGCGGCTGGGTCTATTATCTCGCGGTCACGCCGGCATTTCGGCGCCGCGGCGTTGCGACCCGGATGATGCGGGCTGCGGAGCAATGGTGCAACGCGCGCGGCATACCTAAATTGCAGCTGATGGTCCGCAGCGAAAATGCTGAAGTCGCCCGTTTCTATGCGGCGCTCGGCTACGCGACGAGCGACGTGGCCGTGCTGGCAAAATGGCTTAACCCGAAATCTGATTGAACCAGAGAGTAATTTTGACCAAGACGAAAACAAAACAACATCCCCTCCCCTCGCGCGAGGACATCCTCGCCTTCATCGCGCGCGAGCGCGACATCAACGGCAGGTCGCCGCAAAAAATCGGCAAGCGCGAGATCGTGCGCGCCTTCAATATCAGAGGCGGTGATCGCGTCGCGCTAAAGGAAATGCTTGCCGAACTCAAGCAAGAAGGCGAGATCGAGTCGTACCGCAAGCGGCTCGCCAAAGCCGGCACCCTGCCGAATGTAACGCTTGCCGACATCATTCGCCGCGATCGCGACGGCGAGCTTATCGCCGCACCGGTCGAATGGGATGAGGCAAGTTTCGGCAAAGCGCCGAAAATCCTCGTGCATATGCCGCGCAAACTGAAGCCGGACTTGCCCGTGCCCGGTATCGGCGACCGCGCGCTCCTGCGCGTCGAGGCCGTGCGCGACGCCGACAAAGGCGAGGTCCCGTATACGGGACGCGTCGTCAAAATCCTGTCGCGCAACAAGGCGCGCGTGCTTGGCATTTTCCGCGCCGAGCCGTCAGGACATGGCGGCCGCATCGTGCCGATCGACAAGAAACAGGCCGGCCGCGAACTCGCCGTCGCCGAGGCCGATCTCGGCGGCGCCAAGGACGGCGATCTCGTCTCCGTCGATGTGATACGGCCGACCCGCTTCGGGCTGCCATCGGCGCGCATCCGCAACATCATCGGCGCGACCGCGAGTGAGAAGGCGGTGAGCCTCATCGCAATTCATGTGCATGACATCCCGACCGAGTTCCGCGCCGGGGCAATCGCGGAAGCGCAGGCCGCGCGCCCTGCCCCGCTGCAAGCCGAAGGCTTTCAGCGCGAGGATTGGCGCGACCTGCCGCTCGTCACCATCGACCCGCCCGATGCCAAGGATCACGACGATGCGGTACACGCCGCGCCCGATAAAGCCACCGACAATCCGGGCGGCTTCATCGTCACCGTTGCGATCGCTGACGTCTCCTTTTACGTGCGGCCGCATTCAGCGCTTGATCGCGATGCGCTGGAACGCGGCAATTCCGTTTATTTCCCCGATCGCGTCGTGCCGATGCTGCCCGAGCGCATTTCCAACGATCTCTGCTCGTTGCGTGCCGGCGAGGATCGCCCTGCGATCGCCGTACGCATGCGGCTCACGGCACAAGGCCGCAAGATCGAGCATTCCTTCCACCGCGTGATGATGCGCTCGGTCGCGAAGCTCTCATACCAGCAGGCGCAGGCCGCATTCGACGGCAATCCCGACGAGACCACGCGCCCGCTGCTCAAAGACGTGCTGCTGCCGTTGCGGGCGGCATACGAGGCCGCTGCAAGGGCGCGCGACATCCGCGGCCCTCTCGACCTCGATCTGCCCGAACGCAAGATCATCCTGAAACAAGACGGCACGGTCGACCGGGTCGCGACGCCACCCCGGTTCGAAGCGCATCGCCTGATCGAGGAATTCATGATCGCCGCCAATGTCGCCGCGGCGGAAACGCTCGAGGCCAAACGCCAGGCGCTGATCTACCGCGCGCATGACGAGCCGTCGCTCGAGAAGATGAACGCGCTCGCCGAATTCCTGGCGACGATCGGCATCAAGTTCGCCAAAGGCCAGGTGCTACGGCCGGCGCAGTTCAACACGATCCTCGCGCGCGTGAGGGAGACCGAGCACGAGAACGTCGTCAACGAGATCGTATTGCGCACGCAGGCGCAGGCCGAATATGCCTCGGAGAATTACGGGCATTTCGGCCTTAATCTGAAACGCTACGCGCATTTCACCTCGCCGATCCGCCGTTACGCCGATCTCATCGTGCACCGCGCACTCGTGCGCGCGCTTGATCTCGGGCCTGGTGGCCTGCCCGACATCAAGCTCAACGAGCTCGCCGAAATCGCCGCACGCATTTCCGCAGCCGAGCGCCGCGCCATGGCGGCGGAACGCGAGACGGTTGATCGGCTGATTGCCGGTTATCTCGCGGACCGGATCGGCGCGACCTTCGAGGCGCGCATTTCCGGCGTGACGCGTTCCGGTTTGTTCGTGCGGCTGCTCGAGACGGGCGCCGACGGATTCATCCCGATCTCGACGCTCGGCCAGGAATATTTCCGCTTCGATGAAGCCCACCACGCGGTGATCGGCAATCGCTCCGGTGAAGCGCATCGGCTCGGCGACCGCGTCGAGGTGCGATTACTGGAAGCCGCGCCGGTCGCCGGCGCGCTGCGCTTCGAGCTCATCAGCGAAGGCCGCACGCTGCGCCACGCCGGCATTCGCCCCGGTTACGCGAAAGGCCGAGGCAAGAAGGAGCGGCGCGACATCAAGCCAGCTGGCAAAAAGCGGCAAAAACCATCACATAAGCGCTGATTTCATGGCGTTAGAGCTCATGCCGACACTCACTTACGGCTCATCCCTTACCGACGAGCCGCCACGGCCGCGCTGGCAGCCCTTCAAACGCGGCTTCGCCGGCCGCTGCCCCGCCTGCGGCGAAGGCCGTATCTACGGCAAGTACCTCAAGGTGGCGGAGAGCTGCAGCTCCTGCGGCGAGGAACTGCACCATCATCGCGCCGACGACGCGCCGCCCTATTTCACCATCGTGATCGTCGGCCACGTTATCGGGGCGCTGCTTCTCATGAGCGAGGAGCGTTGGCCGGATGCGCCGGTGTGGATTCCACTTTCGGCCGGTCTCGTGCTTGCGATTGGCATGTCGCTGACGCTGCTGCCGCGTGTCAAAGGCGCGCTGATCGGCTGGCAATGGGCCTTGCGCATGCACGGTTTCGGTGGCACCCCGGCGACGTCGAAACTGGCGGACGCGATATGAGCGACGGCGCGGCTCAACCCAAAATTATCGAGCGGCCCGACTACGCTGAAGCCGTCAACAAGCAACATCCCGGCAGCAAGAAGCACCCCTATCTCAGGCCTCGCCCCGCCGCGACGCTGATCATCCTCGATCACGAGGGTAAGGAATCGAAGGTGCTGATGGGCCGCCGACACCACGGCAGCAAGTTCATGCCTGGAAAATTCGTATTTCCAGGCGGGCGCGTCGATCCTGCCGACCGGCAGATCGCGGTCACGCATGCGCTCAATCCGAAGGTTGAGGAGAAACTCGCCAAACGGCGGGTCAAAGCGTCACCGGGACTGCCGCGCGCGCTCGCACTCGCCGCAGTGCGCGAAACATTCGAAGAGACCGGCCTGGTGCTCGGCACCAAAAGCGACAAGGCTGCCCGCGCGCACCCGCCTGGCCCATGGTCGGATTATGCCGCACATGGACTCACACCCAATCTCGCGGCGTTCCACTTCATCACCCGCGCGATCACCCCGCCGGGCCGACCGCGGCGCTTCGACACGACCTTCTTCGCCGTCGATGCGACGGAGATCGCCGCGCGCGTCGAGGATGTGATCCATGCGAATTCCGAACTAACCGAACTTGTCTGGCTCCCGCTCGAAGAAGCGCAAAAGCTCGATCTGCCCCACATTACCGGCGTGGTCTTGAAAGAGCTGAACACCCGCATAGCCGGCGGCATGGGCTACGACCTGCCGGTGCCGTTCTATTACGAGAACCACAAACGCTGGTTCCGCGAGGAATTGTAGGCTGCGGGAACTCTTTGCGGGCCGGCGCCATCTAAGCCGCATCGCAATCAGCCGGTGTCCGCATGCCGACAAGCGCTCTCGACCAGGCAGTATCTTCCGAGGCCGGTCTTGTTGCCCGCGCCCGCCGCAAAGACGGAAGCGCGGTGGCACGCCTCATCCAACAGAATAATCAGCGGCTTTATCGTATTGCGCGCAGTATCTTACGCGACGATTTTGAAGCGGAAGATGCGCTGCAAGAGGCCTATACTCGCGCTTTCACGAATCTCGACGCGTTCCGTGGCGAGTCTCGGCTCGGTACTTGGCTCGGCCGCATCGTCATCAACGAGGCGATCGGGCGCTTGCGGCGGCGCAGGCCTTCCGTGGAGTTCGAAAAGTTCGCGGCAGCCCAAGAAGGCGCCGAAATCATCCGCTTCCCCGCCGCCAATCCCGAGCTCGATCCGGAAACGACCATGGCCCAACGCGAAATCCGCGCCCTCCTCGAGCGCGCCATCGATGCGCTGCCGAAAGCGTTTCGCACGGTTCTCGTCGCTCGGCTGATCGAGGGTTTGAGCATCGAGGAGACAGCGGAACTCTTCGCGATCAAGCCGCAAACCGTGAAGACGCGGCTGCATCGCGCCCGCCGGCTTCTGAAGGAGGAGATGGAGAAACATGTCGGGCCGGTGATGGGCGATGCCTTTCCCTTTGCCGGCCAGCGCTGCGAGCGGCTGACCCAATCGGTGCTCGCCCGGCTCAATTTTACGTGAGCGCGCCGGAACCTTCGCAGCCCTGCCCCATCTAATTCGGCGCGGCCTGAACAGGCGGGCAAAGGGAGGAAAGACATGTTTCTTAGAATTGTCGCGGCGTCTGCCGCTCTGGTTCTCGGCTCGGCTGCCGCGATAGCGCAAGGCGCCAAGCCGACGGACCCTCAGATCGCGCATATCGCCTATACCGCGGGTCAGATCGACATCGGCACGGCGAAACTGGCTTTGCAAAAGTCGAAGAACAAAGACGTGCGCGCCTTCGCGCAGGATATGGTGCGCGACCACACCGCGGTGAACCAGAAAGCTCTTGCTCTCGTCAAAAAGCTGAAAGTGAAGCCCGAAGACAATCCGACCAGCAAATCTCTGTCGGAACAAGCGAAGGGCACGCTGGCATCGCTGAAGAAGCTCAACGGCGCCGCGTTCGATAAGGCTTATGCCGACAACGAGGTCGAGTATCACAAGACGGTGAACGGCGCGCTTGAGGGCTCGCTCATTCCGGCAGCCAGCAATCCGGAGCTGAAAGAGCTTTTGCAGACAGGCTTGAAGATTTTCCAGGGCCATCAGCAGCACGCCGAGCAGGTGGCAAAGTCGCTTTAGCGCCTGCGATGAATGCGAGACTCCGAGCTATGGGGGCGGTAGCGCTGCTTCTTGGCGCGCTACCTGCTGCCGCGGAGACGATCCGCGTCGAAATGGGCGATGTCGGCTACAAGCCCGCCGACATCTCTGCCCATGTCGGCGACACGGTCGAGTGGGTGAACAACGATTTCCTCGCCCACACAGCGACGGCCCGCAACAAGGAATGGGACGTGATGATCCAGCCGAAGAAGACCGGCCGGATCACGCTAAAGCGCGCCGGCACTATCGACTATTTTTGCCGCTTCCATCCGAACATGACCGGGCGGATTTCGGTGGCGGAGTGAGGCGCACACAATTCAGCTCCGGTTGACTTCAGCGCCGCCGAACGTATGTTGCGCACGGATTTCCGGGCCGGCCGAGACCGGCCCGATTTATTTGGGATCGCCCGCCATGGCCAAAGCCGCCACCATCAAGGTCAAACTCGTCTCCAGCGCCGACACCGGCTACTATTACGTCGCCAAGAAGAACGCGCGTACAAAGACGGAGAAGCTGTCTTTCAAGAAGTATGATCCGGTCGCGCGCAAGCACGTCGAGTTCAAGGAAACAAAAATCAAGTAATACGAACGAGAAGTTCTGCTCTTCCACTTTGCGCGGGAAAATTCTCCCCTTTCGCTGAAATAGAACGCCTCCGCGGAACTGAATCTGACCGGCCCGGATTAGCCATAGGCGGCAGGCGGAGTCCCTTGATGCGAATCGGTTTAGAACAGAAGAGCCAGAGTGCGCGGCTCCTGCGGCAGGACGCGCAGGCCGACCTCCTGATCGGCAAACCCGTCTGGGAACCTGGCGGCCATAAGATAGGCACGCTGAAGGCACTTTCCGGCCCGGAGCCCGCCGGAGCCCCTTACGCCATCGTCTGCCTCGGCTCCTACCCGAAGGTCGGTGCGGGTTGCCGCGCGATCCCCAATGATCTCCTCATCTTCGATGCGGATCGTGGAGGCTTTACAAGCCGCGTCAGTGAGATAGCGCTTCGAAGCTCACCTCCTTATTCAAGCGCGCCGGATTTTCTCGATGAGCGCTGGCGTACGCGCCTGCGCGAGCATTACGAGCGCGTCGCAGCGGGCGCTGAAGAAGCGGACGCTGGCATCGAGCCCGAGCCCGACCTTCTCGCCGGCTGAGCCG
>JAFAVH010000002.1 GCA_019242655.1 Methylobacteriaceae bacterium | reverse complement strand
TAGCTTGCGAGATCGACATGAAGTGTTCCTGGTGATGATGTTCGGAGCTACCGCCAAGCTTCGGCGCATAATTCACAAAAGCTGAAAAGGTTCCATTGAAAAATGGAACCGGCTCAGCCTGGAGGAGTTCCTAGCCTACTGTCTTCGCATATAGTACGGCGAGGCTTGGAGGAAGAGGGTCCGCCATCGGGAGGCTGGCCTTGGAGAGGGGCTGATGGATAGTAATGGTGCATTGAAGGACAGAGTAGCGTTGAAGTTCCCACCATCCGATACCAAATCCTCAGAGAGGGGCGATGAGCAATATCGACAAAGCGGCTTGAGCTCGGGATCACAAAGCGCCGGGCCAAAACGACACGGGAAAATCGCCGTACCAGTCAAAGGGCGCGGTGGATCTCAGGCAGACCTCGGAGAGCACATCGCGCGGCCCCTGCGCGATCTCTACGATGACATGCTGAACAAACCCGTGCCGGACCGTTTTCTCGACCTGCTCAGTCAACTTGAGGCGTCGTCGAGCTCGCCTCTGAAGGATTGAACTTGAGCGAAGGTGCTCCCGCGGCCGCCAGCGCCAAAATGAAGGCGGACCTGATCGCGGTTATCCCCAACTTACGTGCGTTTGCCGTCTCATTGTGCGGCAATCCCGATCGCGCCGACGATCTCGTGCAAGAGACGTTGGTCAAAGCGTGGAGCAATCTCGGGTCGTTTGTGGAAGGAACGAACCTTCCCGCCTGGCTCTTCACGATCCTGCGCAACATCTATTACTCGGAATATCGGAAACGGCGCCGCGAAGTCGCGGATTCCGACGGCACCATTGCCGCGAAGCTGGCGACCGCGCCGGCGCAGAACGGCCACATGGACCTGCTCGACTTCCGCGTCGCGTTGCAACAATTGCCGAACGACCAGCGCGAAGCGTTGATCCTGATCGGTGCTTCCGGCCTTTCTTATGAAGAAGCGGCGGGTGTCTGCAATTGCGCCGTCGGTACGATGAAGAGCCGCGTCAATCGCGCGCGCAACCGCCTTGCCGAGTTGATGCGGATTTCGTCCAGTTTCGAGTTCGGCCAGGATTCCGACTGGCACACGAGCCTCGATCCGATGCTCGCGGGTCAGCGCTTCTCGCGCACTGGCAGCGACTGATCGCGCGTCCTCGTTTTCGCGCCCTTGCCTGAGGCGCTTTGTCGCTTAGAACCCGTAACAGAGGCTCAAGCGATGGCATCTCCCGATCCAGCTTCAGTTCGGCGCGAAAGCGACTCGTTCGGCCCGATCGATGTTGCCGGCGATCGCTATTGGGGCGCGCAGACGCAGCGCTCCGTGCAAAATTTCCCGATCGGCGGCCAGCGCATGCCGATCGAAATCATTCATGCTCTGGCGCTGATCAAGCGCGCGGCCGCGGAGGTCAACCGCGAATCGGGCGAGCTCGATCCGCGCGTTGCGTCCGCCATCGCTAGCGCGGCGGACGAAGTCGTGCAGGGGAGGTGGGACAGCCATTTCCCGCTCGTCGTCTGGCAGACCGGGTCCGGCACGCAGACGAACATGAATGTCAACGAAGTCATCGCCAATCGCGCCAACGAAATGCTCGGCGTCGGGCTCGGCGCGAAGGCACCCGTGCATCCGAACGACCACGTCAATCTGGCGCAATCGTCGAACGATTCATTTCCGACCGCGATGCACGTTGCCGCGGCGCGGGCGGTGCATGATCGGCTTTTGCCGGCGCTCGGCACGCTTGAAGCCGCACTGACCCGCAAGGCGCGCGAATTTGCCTCGATCGTCAAGATCGGTCGCACGCATTTGCAGGATGCGACGCCGATCACGCTCGGCCAGGAATTTTCCGGCTACGCCGCGCAGGTCGCGCTTGGGCGTCAGCGCATCAACGATTCGCTTCCCGGTCTGTATCTGCTCGCGCAAGGCGGCACCGCCGTCGGCACTGGCCTCAACTCGAAAAAGGGTTTCGCCGAAGCCGTCGCAAAACGCATCGCCGAACTTTCGGGCCTGCCGTTCGTCACCGCGCCAAACAAGTTCGAAGCGCTCGCCTCTCACGACGCAATGGTCTACGCGCATGGCGCGATCAACAGCGTTGCCGCGGGCTTGTTCAAGATTGCAAGCGATATCCGTCTTGCCGGCAGCGGCCCGCGCTCAGGCTTGGGCGAATTGCAGCTGCCGGAAAATGAACCCGGCTCGTCGATCATGCCGGGCAAAGTCAATCCGACGCAGGTCGAGGCGCTGACGATGGTTTGCGCGCGCGTCTTCGGCAATCAGACGACGATCACGTTTGCCGGATCGCAGGGCCATTTCGAGCTCAATGTGTTCAAGCCGGTGATCGGTTTCGCCTTCCTCGAATCCGTAACGCTTCTCGCCGATGCGGCGGAAAGCTTCACCGAGCGCTGCGTCGACGGTATCGAACCCGACCGCGAGCGCATCGCTGACCTTGTCGAGCGCTCGTTGATGCTTGTGACGGCGCTCACGCCAAAGATCGGCTACGACAAGGCGGCGGCGATCGCCAAAGCCGCGCATAAGAATGGCACGACGCTGCGCGAGGAAGCGGAACGGGACGGCTCGATCAGTGCCGAAGATTTCGACGACACGGTGCGTCCGGAGACGATGCTCGCGCCGCACGCGTGATTCCTGCATGCGCGCTTAACGCGCGCCGATCACGATCTCCGGCACAAGATCCAATCTTGCTCACCGGCGATGCCGCGCGGTTTGAAATCTAAAATCTCGAAAGTTCTGCTGCACGTGCGCCGGATATAGGCTTCGGAATGAAACGCGTTCCGGTAAAAATCCGGAAGCCCGGGAGTCTTTCCACCCGCAACGTAGACGAAGCCCGTCATGCGGAAACGCAGGCGCTGTAACCAGGTCAGCGGAACCTGGTCGATGCCGCGCGTTGTCAGCAAAAGAAACCCGCCCGGCCGGGTCACGCGTTGCAGCTCGCGGAGCCACTGAAACTGCATTCGCTCCGGCAGGTGCGTAAACACGGAGACGGAATAGACGAGATCGAAACGCGCATCGGCGAGCGGCAGCGGCGGCAATGCGCCGTTCTGAACGAAGTTTGCGAAACCGCCCAAATTATCTCTGCACCAGGCAATTGCCTCGCCGTCGATGTCGCTGCCGGTCATTTGGCAGCCGACTGCGTCCTCCAAGTAGACGAGGACGCGGCCGCATCCGCACCCGAAATCGAGAACGCGCGAGCTTGCGTCGAGGGAGATGTGTGGACGCACCGCATCCAAGATGTTTTTGCTGACTGCAGCTCCGACCGCCTCGAAGCTGGAAAGCTGGGTGTGGCCGTGCACGCGCTTTCGCAACGCGCGCGGGGGAATTGGCCCCTTGAACTTGATCTCGGGCGGGTTATCCGCTTCCGGGCCGCCGCTTCTGTTCTCCTCTCGCCCATGCAGGAAATAGAAATGCAGCGCCGAATTGAACTCACCGTTCGCGATCGAGCGGCGCACGTCCGGATTTTCCTCAAGGTATAGAGCTTCGTCGAAATCCAGAATTGCGGGACCGATAGAGGTAAAGAGCTCCTGCGCTTCCTCAACCGTGATGCGATGCCGGCTGGCAAAAGCGGTTAGGGCAGGGCCGTCCTTCATTGATCCCAGGGATTCTCTGCTCGCGCGGCGGATGTGTGCTGCTCTTGCTCTTGCTTTTGCTTTGCGCGCGCAGGCGCCGCAACGGCCTTGATCCTCAATTCGTACCGCGCGTATGTAGCCACAATTTGGCCCTTCCGGTGCGGCTCATGCACGTATCGCAGGAGCGGCGCTGTTGGAAGACCTTCTTCAAAGCCTTATTCTTCAGTACGGATATCTCGCGATATTCGTGGTGATCGGCTTGGAAAGCGCCGGCCTTCCTTTGCCCGGCGAAGCGGCTTTGATTGCCGCGTCGATCTATGCAGGTGCCACCGGTCATTTGCATATCGCGGCGGTGATCGGCTGCGCGGCGCTTGGCGCTATTATCGGCGACAATATCGGTTTTTGGGCCGGGCGGCGCTTCGGCAAGGCGCTGCTCGTCAAGTACGGGCCCTACATTCACATCAGCGCGGCGCGATTGAAGGTCGGCGAATATCTGTTCCGCCAGCACGGCGGCAAGATCGTGTTCTACGGACGCTTCGTCGCGTTCTTGCGTATTTTCGCCGCGGTGCTTGCAGGCGCCAACAATTATGCGTGGCGGCCGTTTCTGATCTACAACGCGGCCGGTGGCGTGATCTGGGCGAGCCTCGTCGGATTTGGCGCCTACACCTTCGGCAACGCCGTCCATAACGTGACCGGTCCGCTCGGCTGCGCCGGGTTGGTCATTGCGATCGGCGCGACGGCAATCCTCTGGCGCATCGCCCGCCAACACGAAAAGCGATTGCATTCGCGCATCGAGAGCGAGGCGTTGGACTAGGCGATCCCCTCGGTCATCTCATTGCCACCAGGCCGGCCGCGTCTCCTCCAATCTGCCGCCGATTCGCACCGGCGCGATGCGCGTCGGCAGACCATTTGCGCCGATCTCCGCCGCGAGGCCGCACAAAGTCGCGGGCCCATTCGCCGCCTCGAAGCGTGAGCCCGGCGTCTTCTGCATGAAGCGCCGTATTGGCTCCTCCTTCTCCATGCCGATCACGGAATCATAATCGCCGGTCATGCCGGCATCGGTGAGATAGCCCGTGCCGCCGGACAGGATCTGATGGTCCGCCGTCGGGATATGCGTGTGTGTGCCGACAACCAGCGTCGCACGGCCGTCGCAATGATGCCCCATCGCCTGCTTCTCGCTCGTCGTTTCCGCGTGAAAATCGAGAATGAATGCATCGCATCCGCTGCCGAGCGGACAGGCAGCAAGTTCGCGGTCGACGGCAGCGAAGGGATCGTCCATCGGGTCCATAAACGAGCGTCCCATTGCGTTCATCACCAGCACGCGGTGGCCGTTTGTGCCTTCGTAGAGAAAGGCGCCGCGCCCCGGCGTTCCCGTCGGATAATTCGCGGGGCGCAAAAGCCGCGGCTGGCGCTCGATGAAAACAAGCGCCTCGCGCTGATCGAAAGCGTGATTGCCGAGCGTCACGCAGTCTGCGCCGGCATTTAAAAGATCGTCGCAGATCGTCTCGGTGATGCCGAACCCGCCGGCAGAATTCTCGCCGTTGATGATGATGAAATCGAGCGCCCAATCGCGGCGCAGTCGCGGAACTTGCTCGAGAACGACGGCGCGCCCGGCGCGGCCGACGACATCACCGATGAAGAGAAGGCGCATGCTGTTCAAGTTGTCCGGCAATCGATCGTTTCACGCTCCGTTATCACAAACGCGAGCGGATGGTCGTCGCCTGCGCCGGGACGGCTGCGACTTCTTGCGTGGAGAAGGCGAGGCCGACGGCGAGAGGTCGCTTCAGCGCGAGCGCCGCCAGCGTCGCATCGTAGAAGCCGGCGCCATAGCCGATGCGGTGACCGGCACGATCGAAGGCGGCAAGCGGCACGAAGAGAAGGTCGGGTTCGGTTGCGGGCGATTCTGCGCCGGGCTCCTTGAGGCCCATCGGACCGGCAACGAGTGGATCGCCCGGCCGCCACTGACGAAACACGAGAGGCATGCCGCGGCCGGCCACAACCGGGAGCGCTGTCGTGAGCCCGGCAGCGCCGAGTTCGGCGAGGATGGGCAGCGGGTCGGCTTCACCCCGAATCGGCCAGTAAGCCGCGGCGACGCGGCTCCGATACGTCTTGGCAAGAACCGCGCCTTCGATAGGAGCGCGGGCGATCAAGGATTCGCGCACAGCGGCGGGTAGCGCCGCGCGCCGTTCGAGCGCGGCTCGGCGAAGCTCGGCCTTCGTGACTGATGTCATAAGGGAAGAAAGTGCGGGCCACAGAAGCCGTGGGACATCGATCCCGGGAACCTACAACGTAGGTGGGCGCCATGTGCCCAAGTCCACGGACAAGGGCAGGGACAGCTCCCGAAGAGATCGATAAGCCCCGGGAATACTGTCCAACACGCACCCCGCAGCACCGCAATTACGAATGTAGGTCGAGTCTCGGATCGAGGGAAGTGGGCACGCGAAACGCCGGCTGCCGGGCGCTGTGCAGCGGGTTGCTCTCCCAGGTGAAATCAGGCATAGAGGCGCCAGCTTGTGGCCGGACGTCCGGCCTTTTTCATTTGGGCCGCTCCCATGAAAGTCCGTAATTCGTTGAAATCCTTGCGCGCGCGCCATCGCGACAACCAGTTGGTTCGCCGCAAGGGCCGTGTCTATATCATCAACAAGAAGCAGAAGCGCTTCAAGGCGCGTCAGGGCTGAGACACGTCTCGCGGCGCGCGGCGGCGCAGCATATCGAGCAAGCCTAGCGCCACATTTTGACCGGGGTGGCAGGCCACCCTATTTTCCTGACGATGCGGTTTTCCGGCGCCCTCGCGCTTAGCCTTGCGCTGCCTCTCCTCTCCGTCCCCGCCACCGCGTGGGCCGAGGGTCAATCCTCGTCCGGCCTACCACTGCCCGCACCGGGCGACACGTTGCGTATCCCCGGCCTGCCGCCGGTCCAGCTTCCCCCGGGCACGCGCGTCTTCGGCCCGAATGGACCGGTCGATCCCGAATCCTTGGGGCCGGCGCGGCCGCGCGGCGAGGCGCCGCGGACCGGACCGCGCGAGACGGAGGCAAAGCCCGAGCCGCCGAAACCCACCGACCAGAAATTCAGGCCGCGGCCGGTCGTTCGCGAGGCGACACAGCGCGCCAAAGTGCTCGACGAATTGTTCAAGCGGCTCGCTGCGGCAACCGACAGCGACGAGGGAAAGGGTATTGCCGGTGCGATCGAGCGCGTCTGGCTGCGCTCGGGCTCGGACACCGCCGACCTCTTGATGTCGCGGGCCGTCACGGCGGTGCAGGCGAAGGATATGCCGCTCGCGCTCGAACTTCTCGACAAGGTCGTCGCGATCGAGCCCGATTGGGCCGAAGGTTGGAACAAGCGCGCGACCGCGCGCTTCATGACGAACGACGTCAACGGCGCGATGGCGGATATCGATCGTGTGCTGAAGATCGAGCCACGCCATTTCGGTGCGCTCTCCGGAATGGGCTTCATTCTCGAGCGCGAGGGTCTCGACAAGCGGGCGCTCGAAATCTTCCGTCACGTCCTGACGATCTATCCCGGGCAGCCCGATATCAAGAAGATCGTCGACCGGCTCGTGCCCGAGGTCGAGGGCCGGGATATCTAACGAGTGTCGGTTACTTCACGATCGTCGGCGCGAACGGCGCGACGGCGCCTGGCGGCTCGAGATTGCCGATCTTGCTGCCGCGGATTTTCGAGCGCAGCTCCTCGGCGACATGCGATGCATCGACCCCGTCGCGAATAATCTGCGGACGAATGAAGATGATCAGCTCCGTGCGATTCATGTTGCGGCCGTTGCTACCGCTCGCATCGCCGAGCAGCGGGATCTGATCGACGAGCGGAATCGTGCTGCGGTTTCGGCCCTGCGTCTCGTTCACCAAGCCGGCGAGCAGAACGGTCTGGCCGCTCGTCACCATGATCGAGCTCTTCACGCGGCGCTGTGAGACCGTAGGCGTCAGCGACGTCTGATTGCCGTTTTGCGCGATGCTGCTGATCTCCTGCTCGACGTCCATCAGCACATTGCCGTTCGAATTGATGCGCGGCTGCACGCGCAGAATGATACCGGTGTTCTTGTAATCGATCGTGTTCACGACGGAGTTCTGGCCGGTCAGCACGGTTGCCGTGCCCGTCGTGACAGGCACCTGATCGCCGACCTGCAATGTCGCGACCTGGTTGTCGACGACGACCAATGACGGGTTCGAGAGAACTTTCACGTCGGTATAGCCGTGCAGTGCGTTTATCACGACCTGTGGCGTCAACAGGTTGCCAAGCACCGCATTGAAGCCGGGCAGGGAGGGCTGCGGCAGCGAGGCGGTGCTCGAATTGATCAGCGAACCGAACTTGTTCTGAAGGAAGAACTGCACGCCGTAATTCAAGCTGTCGTTCAGCGTGACTTCGGCGATCGTAAGCTCGACGGCGACCTGCAGCTGCGGACGATCCAATTGCACGATCGCGCGTTCGATGATGCGGTAATTTTCCGGGCTGGCAAAGATGAGCACCGCATTGTTGACGAGGTCCGGCGTGATGCGGACGCCTGTCAACACGCCGGCGCGTGGGCCGCCGAATGCCGCATTCATTGCGTTCGACAAGTCTTGCGTGCCGGGTGCGCCGCCCGCGGCGCCGATGCCGGCGCTGGAGCCGGAGCCGCTCGTTGCTGCAACTCCGATCGCGGGTGCGCCGCCGCCGAGGCCGCCGCCGCCCGAACGCGTGCTCATCGTCATCGATGTCTGCAATTGCGCACCGCCTGTCAGCCGGTCGACCGGTGTCAGGCTGGTCGCGCCGGAAGACGGCGCCAACTGGTTCGTCGCCGAGTCGAGCGCACTCTGCGCCGAGCCGCCAACGAACATATCGTTCAGCAATCGCGCGATCTGCTTCGCGTCGCCGTAGCGCACGCGATAGACTTTGACGCCCGCGCTCGATGCGTCGGAATTGTCGAGACGGCTGATCCACGTTGCGGCGGTGCGCAGCACCTCGGGCCTGCGGCTGACGACCAGGATCGCATTCATGCGGCTGATCGGCTGGAACCGCACCAAGCTCTGGCTCAGGCCGGCATCGCCGGAATCGAGTATTTTCTCGAGCTCGGCAATCATCGGCTCGGGCGCCGAATTCTTGACCGGGAAAATGCCGACGGACTGACCGCGCATCCAGTCGCGATCGAAGCTGAGGACGGTTTCGACGGCGGAGCGCCGCTCGAGCGCATTGCCGGCGACGATGATGAGATTGTTGGAAGGATCGGCGCGGATCATACCGGGCCGCGTCGCGAATCCTTCGATGAGCTTCGTGATCGTCTGCACCGAAACATACTGAAGCGGAATGACGGTGATGCCGTAACCGGGTTCGGGCGGACCGACTGCGGCATTGTCCATCCCTCCGGTACCGGCAGCCTCGGGCACCGGCACGATCCGGTAGCCTGCCGGATCCTTGACGAGAACGAGGTTGCTCGTCCGCAACGCGCTTTCAAGCGCGAGCAGAATATCGCGCTTCGGCACCGGCCGTCCGGACGACAGGCTGACTGTTCCTTGCGCGCGTGGATCGATCGTGTAGCCGACTCCGAGAATGTCGCCGAGGACGACTTTGGCGACGCTGGCAATCGGCGCATTTTCAAAATTCAGCGAGAAGCCGTCGCCCGCGCTAGCGGCGCCGTCGCCGCCGGGACCGGCGCTGTCGCCGCGCGCGGCAACAACGGGCACGATCTCGCCGTATGATATCATTCCGGCGCGCGCGCCTGAACCGGTGCTCTCGGTTGGACCTGGTGGACGTGGAAATCGCGGAAGAAGATCGGCGGCGCGCAGACGATCGATCGCGTCGGGTGGTTCGCTGGCGGTCCTATCGAGCGGTGTCGGCGTGCACGCGCTCAGAATCGCGGTGAGCCAACCGATGCACGCGGTCGACACAAGTGCGCGTGAGACATAGCCGCGTGAGACCTGGCCGCGAGAGACATGGCGTAGGCGAAAACTCAACGATGACCCCAAAGCCACGCTAGCTGCGCTGGAGACCAGCCCGAAGAAGCGTCAACCTGACACTGATTTGTAACCGCATTAAGTTTTAGTCAGAGTCAAGACTAACTTTTAGATTCAACGGTTTATGGCAGAAGCGCGGCGGGAAATGCGTCGACTTTATGGCTGAGCTGCGATCAACGGGGCGATATCGCGGTCGGCAGCGCGGCTGACCTCATCTGTTGCATGTTCGAGCGCTCGAGCGCTTCCGGCAATGGCGTCTAGACGCGGTGGCGACAGGCGCACAAGCGTTCATGATCGCGACATACTCGACTTTGATCGGCAACAGTACACACACTTCAACAATACAGATGAATGCGCCAGTGGCGGTCGGGATGCATTAGATGGAAGCGGGCCGCAGTAGATGCACGCGTCTTAATCATCTGCAGCAACTAAGAGAAAAATACAGCATAGGCCTGCGCGATCTGGAAGGTGTCGCTCATGACACCTTCCAGACCCTCGTTTCTCACTTCAGCATCTGACTTCCGCTGAATGTCGTATTGCCGGCGTCGAAATTCACGGCATTGTTTCCGTAAGACTGAACGGTGCCGCCAGACTGAGCAAGAATCGCGTTGTTGGAGAATGTGATCGTCGAGTTGTTCATTAGAACTTGAGCGCCAGTTCCCGATGCGGTCACGCCGTTGGTGCCCATGTGAGCGACAATCGTATGATCCACCATGATGCGACTCATTGAGCCGTTGCTGACCGCGAGAATACCGTTGTTCGTCACATTGGTGATCTCGCTGTCCGAGATCGTCACCTGGACTTGGCCGGCGGTGCTGGAACCATCGGCTCTGACACCATACGTCGCGGCGAATTGACTGGTGCTTCTCTTCAAATCTGCGCTTGCGCCCACCGAGTTCGTTGGGGAGATCAAGATATTGCCGTTGTTGTACCTGACAATACTGTCTTGCATGTAAAGAACAGGGAAATTTGAACCCGCCGTGTTGGGGGAGAAGTTGATTCCCACACCGCTGTTGAAACCGGCAATCGACATGTTGGTCAAAGCCAATTTCGACACCGAGTTTGCAACAATCCCGTTCGCTCCACCCGCGGTTCCGACAATCTGAAAACCCCTGAGATTGACGTTGTCGGTAATTGCAGCATTGATCGTAATGCCTGCCTGTCCGCTCGGCGGAACCAGCCGCACGTCTGAATCTACCGCGTAGAGGGTAACGCCCTGAGTAATGGTCAAACTTTCGTAGAAATCGGCCGGCCCGACAATATTCACTTGTCCGGTCGCGGGCGTCTGGGAGAGCGCATAGGTGATCGTTCGGCAGGGTTGCTGGGGAGTGCTGCAATCACCGCTATCAAATGCGCCCGAGCTACTCGGTTGAACGAACGTCCCGTTGGCGGCGAGGGCGATCGCGAAAGCCGGTCCGACGCTCAACAGAGACAAGGACAAGGCGGAAAAGACCAAGAATTTTTTCATATAGATGCTCCACGCGAGATTTGGCTGATGCCATGCCGCGGGCGGACTTTAACCATAAAAGATGCCTTGGAAAGATCCACTTGCTAGCAGACGAGGTTTTTCAGGAGCGAGCCCGCTGTCGACCTGCCAGCGTTTTCTTCGGCAAGCGCAATCGTTTCAGCGCGACATCACAAAAGTTAAATATACCGGCGGGCGTCGGGCCCGCCGCGCCTTTGTCTCATAGCGCGTTTCACGCCAGTCCTCCCATGCTTCGCGCCAATCGTCGCTTCGCCGTGCCGGCCAGACAAAGTCTGGCGAACGCAGAATGCGGGCGAGAGTCCATCCGGCATAATCATCGATGTCCGTTGCAAAGCGCAGTTCGGCACCCCTGCGCATTGCGCGCGCAATAGCAGCG
>JAFAVH010000367.1 GCA_019242655.1 Methylobacteriaceae bacterium | reverse complement strand
CGGCGCCCCGCGCGCCGCCCTCACCGACGGTCGCGACCTGCGTCAGCTCATGTATCTCGGCGCGTTCGGCGAGTACTGCATCGTGCCGGACCAGCAAGCTATCGTCGTCCCGCGCGAAATCCCCTTCGATCGTGCGTGTCTTATCGGATGCGGCGTCATGACGGGTGTCGGCGCAGCCCTCAACATCGCGCGCATCAGTCAGGGTGACACGGTCATGGTGATCGGTTGCGGCGCCGTCGGGCTGGCCGCGGTACAAGGTGCCCGCCTCAGCGGCGCGGGTGCGATCATTGCAGTCGATCTCGATCCCGCGAAGCTCGCTCTCGCCTTGAAGCTCGGCGCAACCGCCGCCGTCGATGCGCGCGAGAGCGATCCCGTTGCTGTCGCCCGCGAGGCGACGCATGGACGCGGCGCCGACGTCGTTCTCGAATCCGCGGGGAGCACCGCCGCTTTTCGCGTCAGCGCGGAAGCCGTGCGGCCGGGCGGCCAAATCGTCTGGCTTGGCAAGATCGACGTGACCAGCGACGTCCATTTCCGGTGGGGATCGCTGATGGGCGAGAAGCGCATCCGCCGCTCGAGCTACGGCGGCGCGCGGCCGCGCCGCGATTTTCCTTTCCTCGCGCAAGCATACCTTGACGGACGGCTTCGACTCGACGAATTGATCACGGCCCGAATTACGCTCGACGAGATCAACACCGGTTTCGATCGACTGCGGCGCGGCGCGGAAATTCGCAGCGTGATCGTCTTCGACTGATCAGCTGTCAATCGTCTTACGCGCAAAGCTCTCGATGTAGGAGATCAGCGCGTCGGAGGCCTGCGCCGCCGCCGCGCCGTCACGATGCCCGATCGCGTCAGCCAATCCGGCGTGTAGCGTCGCCGCAAGCGGAAGATCCGCCGTCTCGCGATAATGCTGATACCAAAACCGTCGCGACAGCCCGTGCATCAAACCCATCGAACGCGTCGCGAATTCGTTGCGCGCCGCCTCGCTGATGAGCAAGTTGAGCTCACGATCAAGCCGCATGAAGGCGATGTCGTCCGCGGCGTCTGCGGCTTTGCGCATGTCTGTCGCGAGTTGAAGAAAGGCCTGCGCTTCCGCGCGAGTCGCACGCTCGGCGGCGTTGCGCGCCATCAGGCGCTCGATCTCACGCCGCAATTCCAAGAGTCGCAATTGCGTGCGGACATTGATGTCGGAGACGAGCACACCCCGCCGCGGCAAGATGACGACGAGCCCATCGCGCGCGAGCTGCTGGAGCGCCTCGCGCACGGGCGTCCGTCCAATTTTCAGCCGCTGCGAGAGCAGCTGTTCCGACAGAACCGTTCCCGGTGGCAACGCCAATGTAACAATAAGCTCCTCGAGCTGCCTGTACGCGCGCTCGGTCAGAGTGACCGAGGGCGCACCCTCGTCCTCCTGTCCCGTCTCTTCGCTCGTCAATCGGGAATCGCCTTGCATCCTCGTCCAATGTCCCGCAAGCAGGAGACGGCTACAACCGTTACTTATTCAGGCCGTCAGTTCTCGCGCGATGATCAATCGCTGCACTTCGCTCGTCCCTTCCACAAGGCGCAACACCCGCGCTTCGCCGATCAGGCCGGAAACTTCAAAATCTTCGAACACACCATAACCGCCATGGACCTGGACGGCGGCATCGGCCGCCTCGCTCGCCAGTTCGCTGGCGAAGAGCTTCACCATCGAGGTCTCCGTGCGGAAGGGCCGCTCGGCATCCGTGAGCATCGCGGCATTACGGATCATGAGCTCGGCTGCATGTATCTTGGTCAGCATGTCGGCAAGCGGAAACGTCACGCCTTGATTAGCGAAGATGGGCTTGCCGCCGATATTGCGTCCCGCTCCGTAAGCGCGTGCGAGATCGACGGCCTTGCGCGCAAGGCCGAGCGCAGTCGCCGCGACGAGGATACGGCCAATGCTGAGTGTCGTGAGGATCTGCCGCAGGCCGTCGCCGCGCGCGCCGATCATGTTGCGCTTGGGCACGCGGCACTGGTCGAGAAAGAGCTCCACGGAATCGGCGATCCGCCAACCGATCTTCTTGCCGGCGCGACCTATGCTGAAGCCCGGCGTGCCGACCGGCACCAAAAAGGTCGAGAGGCCTTTCGGTCCTTTATCGGAATCGGTAACCGCGATAATCGTCGACAGACCATGCAGCGGCGTTCCTGCGTTTGTCGAGAAAATCTTCGATCCCGTCAGCACGAAATCATCGCCGTCCTCGACGGCGCGCATGCGGATATTCGCGACATCCGATCCGCCGCTCGGCTCGGTCACGCCGAAGGATGCCAATGTTTCGCCGCGGCAGAGCTTCGTCAGCCATTCGCGCTTGATTTCCGCGGACCCGTAGCGGGCGAGAACGGTCATCGGCGCGCTGTTGCACAGATAGATCGCGGCAAAGCCGGGCTCCGCGCGCGCAAGCGTCTCGGCGACGATAGCGGCGCCGGATGTGCCAAGTCCGCCGCCATCATAAGCCGGATCATAGGCGGTGCCCATAAAGCCGAGACTTGAAAATTCGCGGACGAGATCGGTCGGGAACGCGTGCTCTGCGACAAAGGGTTTGACGCGGTCGCGCAGTACCTTCTCGGCGAAAGACGTGACGCTGTCGCGCAGCAGCGTCTCTTCCTCGGTGAGGTCCATCAGCATGGCAAACTGCTCCCCATCGCGATCATGCGATCAAACCGGCGACAATGCGGGCCGGCCAGACTTCGTCAGGGTCGCGCGCGCCACTGGCTCGCGGCAATTCTCGGCGAACAGACGGTTCGCCTCGAAATCCATCATCTCGGAATCGGCCATGATGAAGCGCGAGAAGAATCGCTTCGTTGCGGACACCGCCGGGCGCGGCAACGCCGCGAGGCGTTCTGCAAGCTGCAGTGCCGTTTGCAGCGCAGTGCCATCAGCCGCGCTGTGGTCGGCGACACCGAAAGCGACGGCTTCTTCGCCCGACAGCGTCTCAAGCCCGAAGCAGAGATTGCGCGCGCGCACGAAGCCGACGCGTGCGACGAGGGATTTGATGCCCCAGGGCGTCAGCCAGCCGATCGGCACTTCCGGCAGGTTCCAGCGCGATCCACGCGCGGCGACAACGACATCGCAGGACGTTGCGAGGATGAAGCCTCCGCCCATCGCGAAACCTTCCACGGCGGCGACAACGGGCTTCGTCATGAAGCCGATCAGGCGCGCGACGTCGCCGGTTTCCTGCTCGAAGCGGCACATGCTTTCGAGATCGAGACCACCGATGAATTTGAGATCGCTACCCGCACAAAATCCCGGCTCGGTGCCGTTCAACACGATTGCAGCGATTGCCTCGTCGCGCTCGATATCGAGAAACGCGGCACGCAATGCATTGATCAGCACATCATCCATCGCGTTGCGGCGTTTGGGCCGCATGATCGTCAGAATTTCGACCGCACCGCGCCGCTCGCGCCGCAAAACGTCTTCATCGGTCGTCATCATCGTCTCCCAGACACGGATGCTGTTCAACTACCGAGATACATTTGCTTGACTTCCGGTGCGTTCGCGAGCGCCGCGGCTTCGCCGTCGAGGACAATGCGTCCGGACTCGAGAACATAAGCACGATGCGCACAGGAAAGCGCCATGGCAGCGTTCTGCTCAGCAAGCAAGATGGTGATTCCGTTTGTTGCCAGATTGTGGATCGTGTTGCTCAACTCGTCGATAATGATCGGCGCGAGGCCGAGCGTCGGCTCATCGAGCAGCATGAGCGACGGTTTCGCCATCAGTCCGCGGCCGATTGCGAGCATCTGCTGCTCGCCGCCCGACATCGAGCCGGCACGCTGCTCGCGACGCTCGCGCAAGCGCGGGAACATCGCAAAGACGCGCTCGAGGTCGCCACGAGAGCTGTCGCGGTCTCGACGGGCATAGGCGCCCATCAGCAGGTTATCCTCGACCGTGAAGCGCGCGAAAATCTGCCGCCCTTCCGGCACCAATACGAGACCGCCCGCCACGCGTTGCGCTGTCGACAACGCACCGATGTTGCGGCCGGCGAGAGCGATGTTACCGGTGGCCGGTTTCTTCAGGCCGGCAAGAACACGCAAGGTCGTCGATTTGCCGGCAGCATTCGGCCCGATGAGCGCGACCACTTCACCTTGGCCGACGCGCAGGTTCAGGCCACGCAAGACCTGCTGCTTGCCGTAGAAGACATCGAGAGCGGCCACCTCAAGCATGTTTGCGCCCGAGATAGGCTTCGACGACCGCGTCGCTGGCGAGAACGTCGCGCGTCGCGCCTTGCGCGATCATCGCCCCGTGCGCCAGGGCGATCGAACGGTCGGCAAGGCGGCCAAGAAATCCGACCTTATGATCGATGATACATAAGGTGACACCGTGCGCGCGCAGGTCGCGCAGCACGGCTTCGAGATTGACGATCTCCTCCTGGCCGAGGCCCGACGCCGGCTCGTCGAGCAGGAGAAGCTTTGGGTCGCACATCATCGCCATCGCCACGCCAAGCATCTTTTCGGCACCATAGGACAGCGCTGCCGCCTTCTCGTTGCGGGCCTCGGTAAGGCGGCAAAGGTGCAGCATGTCTTTCATCTTGGCGTCGGCGCCGCTCTCGATGTCAGCGGCGGCCCAGGGCCAAACAAGCGTGAAAAGACGGCGCGCACCGAGCGCCCTTTTAAATCCAAGGTGACTCGCGATCCGCATGTGATCGAGCACGGTGAGTTCAGGAAAGAGCTGCGGGTTCTGGAACGTCTTGACGATTCCCATCTCGGCAATTTCGAACGGGCGTCGGCCGACGATCCCCTGCCCTTGCCAAACAAGATCGCCCGCCGTCGGCGCGAGCATTCCGGCGATAAGGCTGAGCGTCGTCGTCTTGCCCGATCCGTTTGGGCCGAAAATGCCGATGATCTCGCCTTCGTCGATGCCGAAGCTCACGTCGGAGACGGCTGTCAGCCCACCGAAGCGCTTCGTCAGGCCGCGCGCTTCAAACAGCATGATGCGGTCGCTCAAAAAGACCGAAAATCCCGCGTGGCATCACCAAGATGACGAAGATGAGGATCGCCCCATAGAGGATGATGCGCAGTTCCGCCGTGAGATCGATGACGTGCGGCAGAGCAGTCAGCACAAGGCCTCCGATCACCGGGCCAAACAAGCTGCTCACGCCACCAAGCAAGACCATGGAGATGATGTCGAGCGACTGCGTGATCGAAAGATATTGCGGCTCGATGAAGCCGGTATAGAATCCGTAGAAGCAGCCAACGAGACCCGCAAGCACGCTGCCGATGACGAACGAAAGGAGCTTGTAAAGAAACACATTGACGCCGAGCGTCTCACCAAGCTGCTCGTTGAGACGAATGGCGGCAAAGCAGCGGCCAATCCAGCTTGCCAGCACACGCTGGCAAACAACATAAGTGACGACCAGTACCGCCAGCGCCACGTAGTACCATACGCGCGCGCCTGATAGCGCTACCGGTCCGGACGGTGACCAGAGCGTTGGTTGTGCGGTCACCGTCATACCGAGCGTGCCGTTCGTTACGCTATTCCAATTGACGACGACGAGGCGGATCATCTCCGAAAAAGCCATCGTCACGACGGCGAAGTAAAACTCGCGCAGCTTGAAGCGGAAGCAGATCGCCCCGACGACAAGAGCAAGCATGGCGACGGTCGCAAGCGCCGGACCGATCGCCAGCCAAAAATTCCAGCGATAGTCACTGACGAGGATAGCCGTGATATAAGCGGCAACGCCGAACGAGGCCGCGTGAAAGAAGGACAGCTGGCCAGTGAAGCCGAAGATCAGGTTGAAGCTGACGGCGAGCGAGGCGAGCAAGAGACCGAAGGTCACGATCGCGAACGTCGAGTCGCTGCGGATGAACAACGGTGCGGCGAGAGCGCAGGCCAGCGCGACGAGTGGAACGAAGCGCATCATTTGCTGCCCAAGAGGCCACTCGGCTTGAAGAGCAGGATCAGCACAAGGAACAGCATGCCGTACGCGTCGCGGAACGCGGTCGGCAGAAACACCGAGCCGATGCCCTCGCTAATGCCGATGATGATGCCGCCGACGAGCGCGCCGATCGTATTGCCAATGCCTGCGAGGATGGCGGATTCCACGGCTTTCAGCACATAGTAGGCGCCGATCGTCGGTTCCAAGGAATAAAGGCTTGCGTAGAGCGCGCCGCCAAGACCCGCGAGCGCGGTCGAATAGACCGTGACGATTGTCTGCAAGCGATTGGTCTTCACGCCCATCAAAGCGGCAGCTTCGGGATTTTGCGCGTAGGCGAAAGCGGCTCGGCCGATCCAGGTTCGGGTAAGCGCAAGGTAGGTCGAGGCGATGACCAAAAGGAGCACCGCGAACACCGCGAGCTTGATCTTCGGCAACAAGATGCCGCCGACGCGTAGCGAGCCCGGCAGGACATACGACAGGTCCTTCGGCGTTGATGTCCAGGTCAGAAGGACGGACGCCTCGATGATCGAGATGAGCCCGATCGAAACCAAAAGCCCATTGACGAGATTGTTGCGCGTGAAGCGGAAGAGACCGAGATCCGCGACAAGGCCAAGCGTCGCGACAAGCAAGACCGCGACGATGACGGCGATCGGGTACGGCAACCCGATCAGTTCGTAGCCGTACCACGTGAAATAGGCGCCCAGCATCATGAAGGCGCCGAGCGCAAAATTCACGATGCCGGTAATTCCGAAGGTGAGTGTAATGCCAAGCGCCACGATTCCGTAGAGCGAGCCGACGATCGCGCCATTCAAGAGTTGGCCGATGATGAGTTGGATCATCTCAGGTCCAGCTGACGAAAAGCGGCAATGTCGCCAACTCGATCACTTCGCGGTGGGATCGACAGACTGCACCTCGACCGAGCCACCCTTCTTCACATGAGCGATGTTGAAGCTGATGACCTCTTCGCCAGTCGAATCATATTTGATGTTCCACAGGCCGCTGTAGCGCATTCCCGACAACGCCTCGCGGATCTTCGCGACCTCCGTGACCGTCCCCGCCTTCTTCATCGCCTCGACCAGCATATAGACGTGGTCGTAGCAGGACGAGGAACAAAGCGGCGCCTGATCGTAGGGGAAGTCGCGCTTGTAGAAGGCTTTGTAAGCCTCGATGAACTTCTTGACCGCGGGTTCGGTCTTCTCCGCCTCCTCGAAATATTTCGGGACGTAGGCGATGTAATCCTCGATCTGATCCTTGTTCTTTAGCGCCGGCCCGATCGAGCCGCGCACGATGAAGAATTTTGCGCCATAGCCACCCTCAAGCGATTGCCTCACGATATCGTAGAGAATCGCATCGGTGTAACCGGGGAAGAGGAAGTCCGGTTTCGTCGCAGCGATCTTGGCAAGCGACGACGTGAAATCTTTCGTCCCTGGCTCGAACATGTCGACGCTGAGCTCAATGCCGGCATCCGCAAAAATCTTCTTGTAGATATCGACCGCAACTTTTCCGAAGGCGTCGTTCTGGAACAGCATGGCAACTTTCTTGGCGCCGAGCTTCTTGATGTACTGCACCATCAACGTGCCGAAACCCTCCGGGCCCGCGTCCCAGTTCCAGGTGCGGATAAGATAGGAACTGCCGGCTTTCCCGAGATAGTCGTGCTCGGACGTCGCGCCGCCCATGAGCAGGAATTTGCCGTCATTCTGTTCCGCGATCGGGCGGATCGCATTGAAGATGTTCGAAAGAAACGGGCCGAAGACGAACGGCACCTTGTCTTCCATCATCTTGCGGAATTGGACGGTCGCCTCGCGTGGTTCGCCGCGCGTGTCCACCTGCGTGAAATCGAACTTGTATTTCTTTCCGGCGACCTCAAAGCCACCCGCTTTGTTGATCTCCTCGACGGCGAGCCGCGTACCTTGGGAGGACATCCAGCCATACGTATTGATGGCGCCCGTCTGCGCTTCGAGTTCGCCGAATTTCACCATTTCCTGCGCATGCAATGACATGCCGCCGGCAACGCTGAGCGAGGCGGCACAAAGGGCCCTTGTGAGATGCCTGATGATCATAAGTCTCTCCCTGTCATTATACTGGTTGCCGTCTTCGCGGCGGCTTCGACCGATGCTATTTGGTAGGATCGAACGCCTGAACCTCGATCTTTCCGCCTTTGGTTATGCGCACGATATTGAAGGAAAAGACCTGCTCGCCCGACGGATCGAACCTGATGTTCCACAATCCGCTGTAGCGCATGCCCATCATGGCCTCTTTGACCTTCATGACATCGTGGACCGTGCCGGCTTTCTTCATCGCTTCGACCAGCATGTAGACGTGATCGTAGCAGGAAGAAGAGCACATCGGCGCCTGATCGTAGGGGAAGTCGCGCTTGTAGAAAGCTTTGTAAGTCTCGACGAATTTCTTGACCACCGGCTCGGTCTTTTCCGCTTCCTCGAAATATTTCGGCACATAGGCGATGTAGTCTTCGATTTCGCCCTTGTTCTTCAGCGCGGGACCGATTGAGCCGCGCACGATGAAGAATTTTGCGCCATAGCCGCCTTCGAGCGATTGCCGCACGATGTCGTAAAGGATCGCATCGGTGTAGCCCGGAAAAAGGTAATCGGGCTTGGTCGCCGCGATCTTGGCGAGCGAGGACGTGAAATCCTTCGTGCCGGGCTCGAACATGTCGACGCTGAGGTCGATGCCGGCATCGGCGAAGACTTTCTTGTAAACGTCGACGGCCGTGCGGCCGGCCGCGTCGTTCTGGTAGAGCATGGCGACCTTCTTGGCGCCGAGCGATTTGATGTATTGCACCATCAGGGTGCCAAATCCCTGTGGACCTGCATCCCAGTTCCAGGTGCGCATCAGATAAGAGGTGTTCGGCTTGCCGAGCGCATCGTGCAGCGAAGTGCCCCCGCCCAGCATCAGGAACGTGCCGTCATGCTGCTCGGCAATCGGGCGAATGGCGTTGAACACGTTCGAGAGGAACGGGCCGAAGATGTAAGGAGTCTTATCCTCCATCATCTTGCGGAATTGCACTGTCGCTTCGCGCGGCTCGCCGCGTGTATCGACTTGCGTGAAATCGAAGAGATACTTCTTACCGGCAACCTCGAAACCGCCGGCCTTGTTGATTTCCTCGACGGCGATCCGCGTCCCCTGCGATGACATCCAGCCGAAGGTGTTTATGGCGCCGGTCTGCGCTTCGAGTTCGCCCAGCTTGACGGTCGCTTGAGCGAAAGCCGTCCCGCCAATCGCGAGGCACATTGTGGCAAAAATCGCAGCTACGCTGCGCGCAAACCCTGCACCCAAAGGTCTTCCCTCCCATATGTTTTTAGTATCCTACTAATACATCAGCATCGTTTTGGTCAAGTCGCGTATAAGATGTGCGACGAAACGGAAACGGACCGATGGGCAAGGCTGCACGAACTCGCTCGCCTACGCCGGTGAAGCGCCGATCGCGCAGATCGACTTTGCCGCGCCGTGAGCAAAAATCCTTGGCGATAAGCAATGCAGAGCTAGAGCACGACGGCGCTGCGGTTGGCAGATCGCTCGCGGCGACTGCGCACGAAATTCTCGAAGACCTCGTCGTCACCCTGCAATTGCCGCCGGGTAGTCTTTGGTCGGAAGAAGCTTTGAGCGAGCGCATCGGTATCGGCCGGACGCCGGTGCGGGAGGCAGTCAAGCGTCTCGAGGCCGACTATCTCATCCGCATTCTGCCGCGGCACGGGATCATGGTGGCGGAGATCGACCATCATGAACAGCTTCTGTCGGTCGATCTGCGGCGGGAACTCGAGCTGTTCATCTCGTCGCGTGCCGCGCGGCGCGCGCTTCAGGAGGAACGCGGGAAGCTTCTCGCCATCGCCGACGTCATCGAGCGGGTCTCGATGCAAGGCGATGCCCTCGCCTATCTGCGCAATGTGCTCGAGGCGAACCGTTGTTTGGCCGCGGCTGCCCGCAACCCGTTCGCGACCCGCTCCATTGCCTCGCTGCATGCTTTGTCGCGCCGCTTTTACTTTCGCTACCACACGGAGCTCAATAATCTCGCCAAGGTCGGCCAATTGCACAGCGCGCGGGCGCGCGCCGTCGCATCCGGCGACGAACAGACGAGCCGCAAGCGCGCCATGGAGCTCGTCAATTACGTCGAGGACTACACCAAGCGCATCTTCTTACTGGCGCTCGGCTAGCGATCCCGGGCGCAAACGCATCGTCAATCGAGCCGCGCGTCGTCACGGTTGAGCCGCTCGCGCAGATCTTTTCCGGAAATCGCACGCGGCGCAATCTCGTCCAATGCCGCGATCGCGGCGGCATGGCCGATCGCATGGCCGTAGCTGAAACATTGCGCGGTGACGCGGGCCGATGCCACGGCCTCCTGCTCCGCTGAAAGACAACGGCCCGCGGTGAGCAATCCCTCCCCGCGCTCCGGGACGAAGCAGCCGTAGGGAATTTCGTAAACGTCGTCGAGCAGCCATTCGACGCGCGGCTTCGCCCCTGCATGCAGCTCAATCGGCCACGGCGAACGGGCGATGCCATCTGCAAATTTCGCGCCCTTGAGAATGTCGGCATTGCACAGGAGCGACACGCCTTTGGCTTGCCGCGTCTGCCGCACACCGACCTGAACGCCGGTATCGTTCACGAAACTGTCTTCGCAACCCGCGAGATTGTCGCGAAAGAAACGCGCATATTCGCGCATCTGCCGGCGGCCTTCGATCTCGGCTTCCGTGAAATCGCGCGCGAAAAGCGGATTGAGCTCGCGCCCGTCGGCCCCGATCACGCGCGTGCAGTTGCAGAGCAATTCGTTCGGCCGCGTCGTCGTGAAAAGCCAGATTTTCGCCCGCGGCAGCTTGTAGGCGTTGCCGGCTGCCTTCTCGCGGATGAGGGCCGACACCTCTTCGCCCATTATCGTGTCGTCGCCATAGGCAGCGAGGAAGCGCTGCGTGTCGACGCCCATCAGACGGAAGATCATGGTGGGGTTCTGCACGTGGCCGTCCTGCCCGATGAAGGATGGAAAGCCCGCCATCGCGACGACATCGGCGTCGCCGCTCGCATCGATTGTGACCTTGGCGCGCAAGGTTGTCGGCCCCTCCTTCGTGTAAGCGGTGACGCCCTCGACCTTTTCGCCGCCCTCGACCAGCGCACCGACCACGGTCGAATGGTAGATGATCTCGACGCCGGCCTCCGTGAGGAGCGCATCGGCCGCCTCCCGCCACACCAGCGGATCATGCACGCGCGTGTAGGTCTTGCCGTAACGCACGGGCGGCGTCAGGCCGCCGCGCGCATCCATCGCCGCGACGAAATCGTCGAGAAAGCCGTGTACCATCTGCCGCGGCGGCGCGCTGCGATCGTCCGTCGCCGCATACATGCCGCAGATGGTACCGGAGAGGCCCGCGACCGCACCGCCGCCGCAAAAGCCGTAGCGCTCGAGCAACGTGACGCGCGCGCCCTGCCGCGCGGCCGTGACGGCAGCGGCAACGCCTGCCGCGCCACCGCCGACGACAAGCACATCGGTATCGCGCGAAAGCGCATTGCGGCGATCAAGCGATGTCGTCATGGCGCGCTCCTCACGACGCGAACAGTGCCGCATCCATTTTAGGCAAAGGATCGGCAATGCGCGTCGGCGCAAAATCCATCTGCTCGAGAACGTCACGACGCACATCGACGCCGTCGGCAATCTCGATGAGGGCAAGTCCCTCCGCTTCGACGCGGAAGACGGCGCGTTCGGTGACAAGCAATGCGGTCTGGCCGCGCTCTTTGACGCCGGCGCGAACGGGATAGGTGATCTGATCCACTTGCTTCACGAATTTTCTGACGCTGCCTTCCTTCTCGACCTTGAGGCCGCCATTGCCGATTGCCGTCGCCAGGCCCGCCGTCGTGAAAGTCCCCGTGAAGACGAGGTCCCTTGCATTCTGGGCGATATCGATGAAGCCGCCGGCGCCGGGATTGCTGATGCCGAAGCGACTGACATTGACGTTGCCGTCGGCATCGAACTGCGCGAAGGCGAGCGCCGCGAAGGGGCAATTGCCGCCATCGATGAAATCGAATTGCTGAAGCCCGTCGAGCAGCGCTTCCGGTCCCATATTCGCCGAGAATTGCCAGCCGCTCATGACGACGCCGCCGAACGGTCCATGCTCCGTCGTAAACTGGTAGCGATCGATGCCGTCATTCGCGAACGCGCCGGCCTCGGCCATCACGAGCGGCGCATCTGACGACGCGCCGAAGCCGAAAATACTGGTGCGCCCCGGTACGACCTCCGCCGCGGCGCGCCGCGCGATCACCTTGTCCGGCGCCATCGGCAAAAGCGGCAGATGCGTCGCGTCAGCGCGTTGTCCGCCGAGGTAGATCGGATCGAACCGATTGTCGGTCCCCGCCATCTGCTCGGGTTCGACGACATAGTGGTCGATAAGCACGCCGGGGACGCGGCAATGATGCGCCGGGCGCGTGTGGCGCGGCACTTCGCGCCGAACCTGCGCGACGACAATGCCGCCGCACGCCTTCACCGCAAGCGCGAGCGCGGTGTTGGAGGACATCAAGGCTTCGTCCTCGTAGGACAAATTGCCGAAATCGTCTGCGGACGAGGCGCGAATGAACCCGACGTTTAGCGGGAATGTCGGATAGAACAAGAACTTCTCGCCGCGGAACTCGATCAGCTCGATCAGATTTTCCGTCGCGCGCGCGGTGAATTTTCCGCCTTGCTGGCGAGGATCGGCATAGGTGCCGAGCCCGATACGCGTCATGTAGCCGGGACTCTTGCGCGCCACTTCGCGCAGCCAATGCATGCTCGCGCCGATTGGCCAGCTATAGGCTTCGATGCGGTTCTCGCGGATGAGCCGCATCAGTTCCGGCCGCGTCCGTTTCTGTGGATGCAATGGATTGACATAGGAGCCGGAGACGATCCGCTTCATCAAGCCTTCGATCGCCACGTGATCCATGCCGCGGATGTCGATGCCGTCGCCGGTTCCGCAGGGGAAATAGAAGGTGAGATCGCGCGGCTCTTGATCCATGCGAAAGCGGTCGGCCAGCGCTTTCAACAGACTGTCGGGCGTGATCCAGCCGATGACCCCGACGCCGGCGACGGTGTCGCCGCTGCGGACAAGACGCGCGGCTTCGACCGCATTGATGCGTTTGCTCATGTGCGGACGCCGAAGCGCTTCAACGTCGCCTGCGCAACCGGATGGCCGCAATCGCCGGCAAACAGACGATTGGCCCAGGCATCGTCAGCCTCAGCCGTGCGGCTGACGAGCGGCGCGAAGAATTGCTTCGTCGAGGTTACAGCCGGTGGCGGCAAAGCGGCGAGCAGGCGCGCTTCTTCAAGCGCTGCGTCCAAAACCGATTGTCCGTCCGGTGCAAGATAGTCCGCTATCCCGATGCGATGGGCCTCACGGCCGTCGAAAGGCTTTGCGCCCCAGGTCAAGCGGCGCGCTGCGACCGGGCCAACACGCGCGGTGACAGCCTGCAGCCCCCATGGCGGAATCCAGCCGATCGTGACCTCAGGCAAGTGCCAGCGCGCGTTGATTGCGCTGACCACGATGTCGCAGGAGGCAGCGAGCACGAATCCGCCGCCAAGCGCAAAACCGTCAACCGCCGCGATGACGGGCGTGTCGAGAAGCGCAATCGACCGCGCGAGTGCGGCTGTGCGCGCCTCATGCGCGCGCATGCCTGCAAGATCGGCCTCAGCCAGTTCTTTGAGGTCGCTGCCGGCGCAAAATCCGGGTGCGACGCCGGTCAGCACGATCGCGCGCACGTTGGCATCGGCGTCCAAACGCGCGAACGCGTCAAACAATGCTTCGACAAGCGCGGCGCCGATCGCGTTGCGGCGATGCGGACGGCGGATCGTCAACGTCGCGATTCCGGCGCTTACTTTGATCTCGAGATCTGCTCCCATTCTCCCCACTTCCGGTGATACATCCGTACTATATTAACGATGTTATTCATGGTCAATTCGCGTGAAGCTTTCCCTTGAGTGCGCGGGATTTAGCGCGCGCTTACTCCGGCGCCGATCCGACCGGCGCCGCGCGTGCCGGCCGCTGCAGAAATGTCATCGAGCCGAAGGCGCCGATCCATGAGCCTAATGCCGCGAAGCAGACATAAATCCAGTTGTTCGTGTAGCTGATCACCGCGAACGATGAGAGCATGTACCAAACCGCGCTCCAGGAGGCCGCAGGCACGCGCTTCCGTGCCACCACGGCGGACGTGAACATCACATATGCCGCATCGGTGAGCGCGGTCGCGAGCACCACACCGACGGCAACCAAAGGATCGAGCGCCAGAGTCGACATTGCTTCATTCCTCCGTAAGCTACGATACAGTTGAGCAACGACGACACGCCGTGGCAACCCGCACCCCTCTTCCCCTCCTCGTGATCGACGGCGATTCTTTCGCGCATCGCTCCTATCACGCGCTGCCTAAAAGCATCCGCCGCAAAGGCAATAAAGGCGCCGGCGCGATCGTCGGCTTCGCCAATTTTCTTTTGCGGCTCTACGAGAGCGAAACGCCGCGCGCCGTGCTTGTCGGCTGGGATACGCTCAGCGCGCCTACCTATCGGCAAAAGCTGTTTGCGGATTATCAGAGCGGACGACATTTCGACAAAGAGCTGGTCGAGCAGCTCGATATCCTGCCGGAATTCGTTGCGGCGTGCGGTTTCGCCAACGCCAAAGCGGCCGGCTACGAAGCCGATGATTTTCTTGCCGCCGCGGTCTTGCGCGAGGAAAGACACCGCGACGGTCGCGCGCTTGTCGCCAGCGGCGACCGCGACGCGTTCCAGCTCGCCTCGCAGAAGACGACGATCCTGCATCCCGTCCGGGCGGGCGAAATGGCGCGCATCGGTCCCGCGGAGGTGCGCGAGCGCTACGGCGTCGAGCCGAAGCAGGTGCCGGATTTCATCGCGCTGCGCGGCGATCCCTCCGACAAGCTGCCGGGCGCGCGCGGCGTCGGCCCGAAAGGCGCCGCCGAGTTGCTTGCGAGGTACGCAACGCTCGAGGAAGCAATCGCCGCCGGCAGGTTTGCCGGCCAGGCGGAGAGTTTGCTTCTCTACAAGCGCATCGCGACCATGGATGCGCACGCGCCGCTGCCGTCGGTGGCTGGGCAGAAGCCGACCTGGCACAAAGCAACGGCCCTCGCGCGCGACTGGAACCTGAACAAATTGTCCGAGCGCTTGGAGGCGCTCGGCAAGTAACGAGGAACGATCTCGGCAGCAGCTAAAGGCGTTCGCCGACCCGCTTGATCTCCCATTCGAGCTCGACGCCGCTCGTCTCGCGGACACGGCGACGAACTTCTTCGCCGAGATTTTCGATGTCCGATGCCGTTGCTTTGCCGCGATTGATCAGAAAATTGCAGTGCATTTCGGAGACCTGCGCATCGCCATTTATCAAGCCGCGGCAGCCGGCCTGATCGATCAGCTGCCAGGCTTTATGTCCAAGCGGATTCTTGAACGTCGAGCCGCCGGTCTTCTCGCGGATCGGCTGCGAGGCTTCGCGCGCGGCGGTAATGCGATCCATCTCCGCCAGGATCGACGCGGGCGCGCCGGCGCGGCCCTGAAACAAGGCCTGCGTGAAAATTACGTCGTCCGGCGCTTCGGAATGCCGGTAGGTGTAGCCCATCTCGGCGTTGGTAAACATGCGGAGATTGCCGCGCCGGTCGACGCCGCGCGCTTCGATGAGCACGTCTTTCGTCTCGCCGCCATGCGCGCCGGCATTCATGCGCAGCGCGCCGCCGGTCGCACCGGGAATGCCGCGGTAAAAAGCAAGACCATCGATGCCCGCCTCGGCCGCGGCGCGCGCAAGCTTCATGTCAGGCACGGCGGCGCCGGCACGAACGCGATATCCATCTTCCGGCGTCACCTCGCCGAAGGCGCGGCCGCCGAGCCGGATCACCACGCCCGGCACGCCGCCATCGCGAACGATCAGATTCGAGCCGAGCCCGATCGTGGTGGTGGGAATGTCAGCCGGCACATGCGCAAGCAAGTATGCGAGGTCTTCTTCGTCGGCAGGCGAAAACAATGCTTCCGCTGCGCCGCCGACGCGAAACCAGGTGAATGGCGCGAGCGGCTGGTTCGCCGCGATGCGGCCGCGCAGCTTTGGCAGCTCGCGCGCGAGCCTCTCCGCGAGAGCGCTTATGCCCCCTCTCCCATCGCGAGCTGTGCCGGCAATGCATAAGCCCATTGCGTGATCGAGCCGGCGCCAAGGCAGAGAATATAATCGCCCGGCTGCGCAATATCGCGGACGACCCGCGGCAATTCTTCCGGTCCTTGCAGCGCGAGCACCTGGCGATGACCATGCGCCTTGATCGCGGTGACGAGGTGATCGCGATCGATGCCGGGAATGGGCGATTCCCCGGCGGCGTAGACTTCGGCGACAATCACCGCGTCCGCATCGTTGAAACAGGTGGCGAACTGATCGAACAGCGATTGCAACCGCGTATAGCGATGCGGCTGCATGATTGCGATCACCTGCCCTCTCGTCGATGCCCGTGCGGCTTTCAGCACCGCGCCGATCTCGACCGGGTGATGTCCATAATCATCGAAGATGAGCGCGCCGTTCCAGTCGCCGGTGCGCGTGAAACGCCGCTTAACGCCGCCGAACCCGGCGAGTGCCTTGCGGATCGCCTCGACCGACATGCCGAGCTGATAAGCAACAGCGATAGCAGCGGTCGCATTGAGGGCGTTGTGATGCCCCGGCATCGGGAGCACGAGATCTTCGAAGTAAATTGCATTCGACGTTTTACGCTCGCGCACGATCACATTGAAACGGCACGCGCCGCCGGAGAGATCGACATCGAGGAGCCGCACGTCTGCCTGCGGGTTCTCTCCATACGTGACGACGCGGCGATCCTCGATGCGGCCGACGAGTTCCTGCACCGTCGGATGATCGAGGCACATGACCGCAAAACCATAGAACGGCAGGTTTTCGATGAAGGCGCGAAATGCCTCCTTGATTGCATCGAACGTCTCAAAATGATCGAGATGCTCTGGGTCGATGTTGGTGACGATCGCGACGTCGGCCGGCAGCTTCAAGAAGGTGCCGTCGCTTTCATCCGCCTCGACCACCATCCAATCGCCGGTGCCGAGCCGCGCATTCGTGTCGTACGCATTGATAATGCCGCCGTTGATGACTGTCGGATCGAACCCGCCGGCATCGAGCAACGTCGCGACGATTGAGGTCGTCGTCGTTTTCCCATGCGTGCCGGCAATCGCCACGCATTGCTTGAGCCGCATCAATTCGGCCAGCATTTCGGCGCGGCGCACGACCGGTAGTCGCTTCTCGCGCGCCGCAACCAGCTCGGGATTGTCGCGGCGGATTGCGGTCGAAACCACAACGACCTCCGCTTCGCTGAGATGATCCGCATCATGGCCGATATGGATCGTCGCGCCTTTCGAGATCAGGCGCTTGACGTTCACGTTTTCAGACGCATCGGAACCCTGCACTTTGTAACCGAGATTGAGCAGCACCTCGGCAATGCCCGACATGCCAATACCGCCAATGCCGACAAAGTGGACCGGGCCTAATTCAGTCGGCAGTTTCATTCAAAGACTCCGGCCGGGATGTGCCGGCAACCTCAAGCACGAGATCGGCTAAGCGATCTGCCGCATCGGGAATGCCGGCCTGTTTCGCGGCCGCGGCGCGTTTCGTCAAGTTTTCGGGATGTGCAAGTGCCTCTACAAGCTTGCCGCTGAGGTAATCCGGCGTGAAAGAGGATTGCGCGACCACATCGACTGCGCCCGTCGCGGCAAGATGCGCCGCGTTCGCGCTCTGGTCCTGATCAAGCGCATGCGGATAGGGTACGAGGATCGCCGGTCGCCCGATCACCGCGAGTTCCGAAACTGTCGACGCACCGGCACGGGCGATGACGAGGTGCGCCTCGGCCATCTTCCGCGGCAGATCGGCAAAGAATGGCGCGATTTCCGCTTCTACATTGAGGCGTGCGTACACTTCACGCACGCGCGCTTCGTCCTCGTCGCGCGCCTGCTGCACGACGAAAAGACGCGCACGGGTATCCGCGGGAAGCGCCTCGATGGCCGGCGGCACGATGTCCGACATCACGCGCGCACCTTGCGAGCCGCCAACGACCAGCAAGCAGAAGCGGCCGTGCGGCGATTGCGGATATTGCGAACGCGCGGCATCGAGCACGGCAGGCCGCACTGGATTGCCGACTTCGATACATTTCGGCTGTAGTTTCGGATCGAGCCGGCCGAGTGTCGGAAAGCCCGTTGCAATACGCCGCACGCGCCGAGCAAGCAGGCGATTAGCGCGGCCAAGCACTGCATTCTGCTCGTGCAAGATGCTGGGAATACCGAGTATCGTGGCAGCAAGCAGCGGCGGCACGGTTGGATACCCACCGAAACCGACGACGACACGCGGCTTCATCCGCCGCAACAGCGCGCGTGCATCTGCCGTGCCGCCGATAAGTGTGAGCACGGCCCAGGCGCGCGCAAACAGATTGCCGCCAGTCGGAGTCGCCGCCTTGATGACATGCACGGCCTCGGCGGGGAAGCTGCCGCCATAGCGCGTCGCGCGCTCGTCGGTGGCGAGATGCACGGGAACGTCACGTCGCGCGAGCGCATGCGCGAGCGCTTCGGCAGGAAAAAGATGGCCCCCCGTGCCGCCCGCCGCGATCAGGACGGGCCCGTTATTCGCCATCGTTGCCGATGCCGCCGTTCGCCTCCAGCATGACTTCCGAGCGCGGTCGCTTGCGTGTCACAGCGACGAGGAAGCCCATGCCAAGCGCAAGCGAGATCAGCGAAGACCCGCCATATGAAATGAACGGCAGGGTCATGCCTTTCGCCGGCATCAGATGCAGGTTCACTGCAAGATTGATGCAACTCTGGATGCCGAAGAGCAGGATCAATCCCACCGCAGCAAAACGGCAGAACGGATCGGGATTGCGCGACGCAAGCGTGAGGCCGCGAAACACGATGAAGGCAAACACCGCGACAAGCAGCATGCATGCAACGATACCGAACTCCTCTCCGGTGACGGCGAAAATGAAGTCGGTGTGGCTGTCGGGAAGAATGCGCTTGAACGTGCCCTCGCCGGGACCCTTGCCGAGCCAGCCACCGCTGATGAAGCTTTCCAGCGCGGTATCGACCTGGAATGTATCGCTGACGCTGCCGCCGGCCGGCGATGGGTCCATAAAGCGCAAGATACGCACACGCACATGCGGCACAAATTTGAAGGCGAGCATTGCGGCCAATGCGCCGACGCCGCCGATACCGAGCATCCAAAACAGATGCAGACCGGCCGTGAAGAAGAGCGCTGCCCACACGATCGAGATCAGCATCGTCTGACCGAAGTCGGGCTGCAGCATGAGCGGAATGACTGTGATGGGCAGGAGCAGCACCGCCAGCGTCGTGCCCGGCACCCGGCGGTGCTTCGCTCCTTCTGAGAAAGCCCAAGCGGCGAGGATGACAAAAGCCGGCTTTACGAATTCGGAAGGCTGGATGCCAAAAATCCAACGCCGTGCACCTTTGACTTCCTGTCCGAAGAAAATGGTGACAACAACCAGCGCTATGCCGAGGACGAATGCGACAAGCGCGGCGCGGCGCACGTGCCGCGGCGTCAAGAACGAAGTCGCAACAAGCACCGCGGCAGCGGGTAGGAGATAGAGCACTTGGCGGTTGACGAAGTGGAAGGTCGACAGATGCAGACGCTCGGCAACGGGCGGGCTACCAGCCATTGCAAGGACGATGCCGACGACCATCAATATGCCAAGCGCAGCAAGGAGCCAGCGATCGATCGTCCACCACCATTCGGCAAACGGGCTGCGTACGGCGCGCGAGATCATCGTGCATCTCCGGAAGCTGAAACTCGGGGCTTAACATAGGCGCGGGCAAGCTCGCGAAAGCGATCGCCGCGTTTTTCAAAGCTTGTAAACTGATCGTAGGACGCGCAGGCGGGCGACAAGAGCACGACCGGCTCCTCCGCCTTCGATTCGGCAGCATCATGCGCGGCATGATCGATGGCGACATCGAGCGTATCGCACATGTCGTAGGCAACGCTGCCTTCGAGCGTACGGGCGAAATCATTTGCCGCCGCACCGATGAGATAAGCGCCAGCGATGCGCGGAAAGAGCGGACGGAGCGGTTCAATGCCGCCTTCTTTCGCCTTGCCCCCGGCAATCCAGTAGATCGGCTCGAACGAGGACAGCGCTTTCTCCGCCGCGTCCGCATTGGTTGCCTTGGAATCGTTGATGAAGAGAACGCGGCCGCGACGGCCTACCTCCTCCATGCGATGCGGCAATCCGGGAAAAGTCTGCAGCGCGCTCTGCAAATGCGCCCGATCGTGTGCGAGTTCGCCGATGGCGGCAATTGCGCACGCCGCGTTCTGCGCATTGTGACGTCCGCGCAGAGACGAAATGCCGGCAAGATTGGCAATCCTGATCGATTGGCCCCGGCGGCGGCCAATCAGCTGCTCGCCTTCGACGACGATGCCGTCGCGCAGTTCGTGATGTGCGGTGAGGATACGGATGAGCGGCTTGCCGGCTCGGCGCAGCCGGTCGGCGATTGCGCGCGTGTAATCATCATCGATGGCGACGACAGCGCGATCGGCTTGCGTCACGCAACGCTGCTTGATCGCGGCATAGTCCGCCATCGTGCCGTGCCGATCAAGATGGTCGGGCGTGAGATTCAGAAGGACGCCGACGGACGGCGCAAGCGACGGCGTGAGATCGATCTGGAACGACGAAAGCTCGATCACATGCACGCGGTCGGGCGCAGGCGGTTCGAGCGCCAGAATCGGCGTGCCGATATTGCCGCCAAGCTGCACGTCGCGGCCAAAAGCGCGGAAGAGATGCGCAATGAGAGCCGTTGTCGTCGACTTGCCGTTGGTTCCGGTGATTGCAACGAACGATGCTTGCGGCGCAAGTTTCGCGCGTTCACGGCAGAAAAGCTCGATATCGCCGATGATCTCGATCTCAGCTTTGCGTGCGCGTTCGACGCTCCAGTGCGGTTCGGGGTGCGTCAGCGGCACGCCCGGCGATAAAATCAGCGCGGCAAAATCGCTCCAGTCGGCGAGCTTAAGCTCGGTGATGGTCAGGCCCGCGGCTTGCGCCCGCTCACATGCCTTCTCGTTGTCGTCGTAAGCCGCGACGTCAGCGCCGCCCGCCAGCAGCGCACGCGCGGTGGCGAGCCCCGAGCCGCCGAGCCCGAAGAGCGCAACGCGCTTACCTTCGAAACTTGTCGCGGGGGTCATCACCGAACCTTCAATGTCGAGAGGCCAACGAGTGCCAGCACGAAAGCGATGATCCAGAAGCGAATAACGATCTGCGGCTCTGACCAACCCAGCTGCTCGAAATGATGGTGGATCGGCGCCATACGGAACACGCGCTTGCCGGTGAGCTTGAATGATATCACCTGCACGATGACGGAGAGAGCTTCGACGACGAATAGACCGCCGACGATCACGAGCACCATCTCATGCTTGATCGCAACCGCGATTGCTCCGATCAACCCGCCGAGCGCGAGCGAGCCCGTGTCCCCCATGAAAATCTGTGCGGGAGGCGCGTTAAACCAGAGAAAGCCGAGGCCGGCGCCAATGACCGCACCGGCGACTACGAGCAGTTCGCCGGTGCCGAGAATGAAGTTGATCCCGAGATAATTGGAGAAAATCGCGTTTCCCGCCGCCCAGGCAATCACGCCGAACGTACCTGCGGCGATCATTACGGGGACGATCGCGAGGCCATCCAGGCCGTCGGTCAGATTGACGGCGTTGCCCGCGCCGATGACGACGAGCGGCGCAAACAGAAAGAAGGCCCAGCCGAGATCGATGACGAATCCATTGATCAGAGGAACCGCCAGTGCCGTTGCATGCACCGTGCCGAACCTCACCATCAGCACGCTCGCGGCGAGCGCGATCAGCGCTTCAAAACCGAGGCGCATCCGGCCGGAAAAGCCCTTATGCGACTGCTTCGTGACCTTGAGATAATCGTCGTAGAATCCGATCGACCCAAAACCGATCGTGACAAGCAGCACGATCCAGACATAGGGGCTCTTGAGATTGGCCCAAAGCAGTGTCGACACGACAAGCCCGGACAAGATCATGAGACCGCCCATCGTGGGCGTGCCTTTTTTCGTGAGCAGATGCGATTGCGGGCCGTCCTCGCGGATCGGTTGACCCTTGCCCTGCTTCACGCGCAACGCCGCGATGATTGTCGGCCCGAAGAAGAACACAAATAAAAGCGCCGTCGTCGCCGCCCCAGCGGTACGAAACGTGATGTAGCGAAAAAGATTGAGCGGACTGAATAGATTTGAAAAGTCCGCGAGGTACGTCAGCATGCACTCATCCTTCAGCCGACGCGGGACGCTGACGAAAATGATCTCGCAGAGCGACAACGAGCGGCCCCATGCGGCTGCCGTTCGATCCTTTTACCATCACGATGTCGCCGCCGTGGATTGCCTCGATCACGGGTGCGTGCAGCTCACTTGCGCGCGACGCCCAAACACCACGTATCCGCTCGGGCAATGCATCGAACAGGTGACGCATATGATCACCCGCGGCGAAGACCACGTCGACGGAATTGCGCTCGATATGCTCGGCAAGCCCGCTATGCAGCGCGATGGATTGGGTGCCAAGCTCCAGCATGTCGCCGAGCACGGCAATGCGGCGGCCCGCATCGCCGATCTTCGCCGCACCGAGCAGATCGAGCGCAGCCTGCATCGAGGCGGGGTTAGCGTTGTAGCTTTCATCGATCAGCGTGATCCGACCTTCGGCAACGGACAAATTCTCGCGGCGACCGCGCCCAGCGGGTGCGTCGATGTAAGCAAGCGCGGCGGAGGCGCGCTCAAGATCGATCCCTACAGCATGCGCGGCCAGCACTACTGCCAATGAATTCAGCGCAAAGTGCTTCCCCGGTACGCCGAGTTCGTAGGTGAAATCGCGATCCAATATGCGGGCGTGAACGCGAGACGACTCTTCGCTTAGCTCGATGCCGGTGAGACGTGCATCCGCTTCGGCATGCTCGCCGAAGCTGAGAACGCGTGCAGCGGACGATTCGTTGGCGCGGTCGCGCAGGCGTTCGAATTGCGCATCGTCACGGTTGAGAACGGCGACGCCGTTTTCAACCAGCCCGGAGAAAATTTCCGCCTTGGCATCAGCAATCCCTTCGATCGACTCGAAATATTCGAGATGAACGGGCGCGATTTTTGTGATGACCACGACATGCGGCCGAACCATGCCGACGAGCGGCGTGATTTCACCGGCATGGTTCATGCCGATTTCGAACACGCCGTATTGCGCATCCGTGGGCATGCGGGAAAGCGTCAGGGGGACACCCCAGTGATTGTTGTAAGATGCCGCCGATGCATGCGTTGCACCCGCGGTTGAAAGCACGGTGCGCAGCGCCTCCTTCGTTGAGGTTTTGCCAACCGAACCTGTCACGGCAACGATGTGAGCATGCGAACGCTTGCGCGCGGCGCGACCGAGCTGCTCCAGCGCAGCGAGCGTGTCGCGCACGATAAAGCAGGCACCTTGTCCGATAAGCGCGTCGGCATGTGCCTCGTCTACGACACAAGCCGCGGCGCCACTTTCAAAAGCGGCGGCGGTATAATCGTGTCCGTCGTTGTTCTCGCCTTTGATAGCGAAGAACAAATCGCCCTTCTCCAAGGTTCGCGTGTCGATCGAGACGCCGCTGACATCTGCAGGCAAGTGGCCGCTGACACGTGCATCGAGCGCGCCGACAAGCTGAAGTCCCGTCCACAATGGAGCACTCATGCCGCGTGCTCCCGAAGTGCCTCGCGGATCGCGTCGTGATCGGAGAAAGGCAACACCTTGTCGCCGACGATTTGCCCGGTTTCGTGACCTTTGCCGGCAACAATGAGAACGTCGCCCTTATGCAGGTCGGCGATACCGGCCGCGATCGCAGAGCGGCGATCGCCAATCTCAATGACTTTATTTGCCGCGACCTTCCGCGCGCCCTCGAGAATGGCGGCGCGAATATCGGCGGGACTTTCGGAGCGCGGATTATCGTCGGTGACGATAACGAGATCAGCCTGTCGGGCCGCGATCTCCCCCATGAGCGGCCGCTTGCCGCGATCGCGGTTGCCACCGCAGCCAAAGACGACGATCAGCCGTTCGTGTGCGAGCGGACGCAACGCGGCGAGGACTTTCTCCAATGCATCGGGCTTGTGCGCATAGTCGACGAAGACCGGCGCTTCAGCGCGCGTGCCGATCAGCTCAAGCCGCCCGGGAGCGCCTTCAAGTTTTTCGAGAGCGGCAAAGACACGCTGCGGCGCATCACCCGTGGCGATGCAAAGACCGGCGGCGGCAAGCGCGTTCGATGTCTGAAAGGTTCCGGCAAGCGGCAGACGCACGGAATACGTTTTGCCGGCATGTTCAATCGAGAGCCGTACGCCGAGTCCTTCCGGCTGCTGTGACACAAGTCGCAACGCTTCACCACGCGTGCCGACACTCATCACGTTCAGCCCGCGGGTCTCGCAGGCAGCGATCACTTTTGCGGCAACATCGCTGTCGGCGTCGACGACCGCCGGTTGACCCGGTTTCAATAGCGCTTCGAACAAACGCAGCTTCGCGGCGAGATAATCTGCGAGCGACGCGTGATAATCGAGATGATCGCGCGAGAGATTGGTGAAAGCGCCGGCACTCAGCCGCACGCCGTCGAGCCGCCGCTGCTCCAATCCGTGCGACGACGCCTCTATTGCAAGATGCGTGACGCCCTCTCCCGCAAGCCCTTGCAGCGTCTCGTGCAATGTCACGGGATCGGGCGTCGTCAGCGAGCCGTAGACGGTCTGCGAAGGCGCAACGATGCCGATCGTCCCGAGCGAAGCGGCGGCACGACCGAGCTCCGCCCATATCTGTCGCACGAACGCGGCGACCGACGTCTTGCCGCTCGTACCTGTGA
>JAFAVH010000217.1 GCA_019242655.1 Methylobacteriaceae bacterium | reverse complement strand
TGCATCGGGAAGGGCTGACCATCCTGCTCGCCGAGCAATCGATCGAGCTTGCGCTCGAAGTCTCGGATTTCGCGACCGTGCTGCAGGTGGGAAAAAACGTGCTGTCCGGCACGGCCGCCGATCTGGCGCAGGACCCGCAGGTGCAGCACGCCTATCTCGGCAGCGCCTAGCGCTTGCGCGGATGCGGCAACAGGAAAACCAGGCCGCTCACCACAAAGGCGGCGCCACCGACGATCAACGCTAAACCCAGGGGATCCATCCGGGGATTCTATCATATTCGATACGGCATCGGGTGGGGCTATTTCGCAGGATGGGTGAGCGAAGCGATACCCATCGTCCCCGGCGCGGCGGCTGATGGGTTTCGCAAGGGCTCAACCCATCCTACAAGGGTGAGAGCGAACGGCGGGATCAACCGCCAACGGAATACCGGGGGGAAGCGCATGAGCGCAGGCGACAAGCCATTTGGCGGCACCATTGGCAAGACCGTCAAGGAATCGAAGCCGTGGTGGCCGGAGGCGACCAGCCCGCCGGCCGGTTCGCCCAATATTCTCGTCATCCTGTTCGACGACGTCGGCTTCTCCGATTTCGGCTGCTACGGCTCGCCGATCCGGACGCCGACCATCGATCGGCTGGCGGCCGAGGGCCTGCGCTATTCGGGCTTTCATACCACCGCGATGTGCTCGACCACGCGCGCGGCGCTGCTCACCGGGCGCAATCATCATTCGGTTGGCGTCGGCTGCCTCGCCAATTTCGATTCCGGCTATCCCGGATATCGCGGCAAGATTGCGCGCGAGGCTGGCACCATCGCCGAGATGCTGAAGCCGCATGGCTATCGCAGTTACATGGTCGGCAAGTGGCACGTGACGCCGCTGACCGAGAGCGGCGCGACTGGGCCGGTCGACGGCTGGCCGCTCGGGCGCGGCTTCGATCGCTTCTACGGCTTTCTCGATGCCGAGACCGATCAATACGCGCCGGAACTGATTCTCGACAATTCGCATGTCGATCCACCCGGCACGTTTGCCGGCGGCTATCACCTGACGAGCGATCTCGTCGACCACTCGATCCGCTTCATCGCCGATCATCTCGCCGACCGGCCGGATCTGCCGTGGCTGACATGGCTGGCATTCGGTGCGTGTCATGCGCCGCATCAGGCGCCGTTCGATCTGATCAAGAGCTACGATCCCGTTTTCACGCAGGGATGGGACGTCGAGCGCGAGCAGCGCATGACGCGGCAGAAAGAGATGGGTATCGTGCCGCAAAACACGCGCATGCCGGCGCGAAATGACGGCGTGCGCGCTTGGGTCCAGCATTCAGCCGACGAGCAACGCATCTTCACCAGGCTGCAGGCCGCGTATGCGGCGATGCTCGATCACGCCGACCAGCACCTCGCGCGGCTGATTGCGTTTCTCGAGCGCGCCGGCGTGCGCGACAACACGATCGTTCTCGTGCTCTCCGACAACGGCGCGAGCCAGGAAGGCGGGCCGCTCGGTTTCATCAACGCGATGGGCCCCTACAATCTGTGGCCTGAGCCGATCGCGGAGAAGCTCGCGCGCATCGACAAGATCGGCGGTCCCGACACGCATTCGAATTTCCCGCATGGCTGGGCGATGGCGGAGAACACGCCGCTGCGCCGCTATAAGCAGAACACGCATGGCGGCGGCATTCGTGACCCGTTCGTCATCTCGTGGCCGTCGCGCATCAAAGCAGCGGGTGAGCTGCGCCATCGCTTCGTGCATGCTTGCGATCTTGTGCCGACGCTCCTCGATCTGATCGGCTTGCAGGCGCCCGGCGAAATCAACGGCGTCGCGCAAATGCCGCTGGAAGGCACGAGTTTTGCGGCGAGCATCGATGATGCGGCCGCGCCTCCGCGCCTGCGCGCGCAATATTTCGAGATGTTCGGACATCGTGGGCTCTGGAAGGACGGATGGAAGGCGGTCGCCTACCATCCCCCGGGAACGCCGTTTGACGGCGACAAATGGGAGCTGTTCCACCTCGACGACGATTTCTCCGAAACGGAGGACTTAGCCGCGCGCGATCCCGATCGCCTCAACGCGATGATCGAACTCTGGTGGCGGGAGGCGGAGGCACACAAGGTGCTGCCGCTCGACGACCGTTTCGCGCCGCGCTTTGCTGAGAATGCGGCGCGGTTTCATGGGCGTCGGCGGCGCTTCGTCTTCCATCACGGCATGGGCCACGTGCCGACTGATGTCGCGCCTGACGTGCGCAGCCGCAATTACCGCATCGAGGCGGATGTGGAGATCGCCGGCGGCGACGAGGGCGTGCTCATCGCGCACGGTGACGCGACATCGGGCTATTCGCTTTACATCCGCGACGGACGCCTCGTGCACGATCTCAATATCGGCGGCGAGCACAAGGTCGTCACCTCGGACCGCGCGCTGCCGAGCGGCGCCTGCAAGCTTGGGATCGAGGTGAAACGCCTGTCGCGCGAGAAGACGCCGGCAATGGGCGTCGGCATGGGCAAAAGCTCCTACACGCTCATTATCGACGGCGCGCCCGCTGGATCAATCGAGACGCATCTTGGTTTCGCGACATTGATCTCTTGGTCGGGACTCGACATCGGCCGCGACCGCGGCAGCCCAGTCTCGGATTACGATGCGCCGTTCGAATTCACGGGAAAGCTCATTCGCGTCATCGTCGAGATGCAGTCGCCGCAAGCTTTGGACGGCGAGCATGTCGGCCGCGCCGAGATGGCGCGGCAATGAGTGATAACAACAGCGCCTGAGCGGCGGATGGCGGAGGAGGGTTAAGATGAAGGTCAGCAAGCCAGAACCCAGCGCCTGGACCGTCGTGGCGCTTCTCTTCCTGTTCATGCTGATCAATTTCGTCGACAAGGCTGTCGTCGGTCTTGCCGGCGTGCCGATCATGAAGGAGATGAACCTCACGCCCGCGCAATTCGGGCTGATCGGCTCATCCTTCTTCTTCCTCTTCTCCCTCTCCGCAATTCTCACCGGCTTTCTCGTCAATCGCGTCAAGACGCGTTGGGCGCTGCTTGTCATGGGCCTCGTCTGGGCGCTGACGCAATTCCCGATGCTGGGCAGCGTCGGCTTTGCGACGATGATCGCCTGCCGCATCGCGCTTGGCGCGGGCGAGGGGCCGGCCTATCCCGTCGCGCTGCATTCGGCCTACAAATTCTTCCCGAACGAGTTGCGCACGCTGCCGACAGCCGTCATCGCGCAAGGTGCGAGCATCGGCGTCATGGCGGCATTGCCGGCGCTGAATTACGTCATCATCAATTATTCCTGGCACTGGGCGTTCGGCATGCTCGGCATCGCCGGCCTTGCCTGGACGCTCGCGTGGCTCATCCTCGGCAAAGAGGGTTCGCTTGACGACGAGGCCGTCGCGCCGGTCGCTGGCGCCCCTGCGCGCACGGTTCCCTACGCGAAGCTCCTGTTTAACCCGACGGTGCTTGCCGCGTGGTGCGCGTTCTTCGGCGCCTATTGGGCGCTGTCGTTGGCGCTCTCGTGGCAGACGCCGTTCCTGATCAACGGGCTCGGCTTCACGCAGCACGCGGCCGGCTTCATCGCCGCGTTGCCATGGGGACTGAGCGTCTTCACCGTCATTGCAGCGGGCTGGCTGTCGCAGCGTCTGTTGTTGCAGGGTTTCTCGAGCCGCCTTGCGCGCGGCGTGCTTGGCGGCGCCTCTGTTGCACTTGGCGGCATCGGCCTTATCATCATGCCGCACCTCCCCGGCGCGGGATTGAAGGTCGCGATGGCGATCATCGCCGGATCGCTGCCCGGTGTGATCTATGTCGTCTGCCATGCCGTGGTGAGCGAAATCACGCCGGCCGCCCAACGCGGCGCCATGCTTGCCATCGGCAACGCGGTCGGCACATCGGGCGGGCTGCTCGCGCCGTTCATCATGGGCAGCATCATCGAGAATGCGGCGACGCCGTTCGATGGTTATAGCCGCGGCTTCGTGCTCTGCGGCATTATCATGCTGGTGACGGGCGCGATCGGCATGGCGTTCATGCGCCCCGAGCGCGATCGCGGTCATCTCGACGATGCGCGCATCTTCGCGCCGGATGTGCCTGCCGCGGGCGAACCGGCGCGCGATGTCGCGCCGACGCCGGCAGCGTGAGGGGAGGCGAGATGTCCGAATTCGACTACGTCATTATCGGCGGCGGCTCGTCAGGCTGCGTTGTCGCAAGCCGCCTGAGCGAAGATCCGCGCGTCAATGTGTGCCTGCTGGAGGCGGGCAATGCCGGCGACAATTGGATCGTAAACACGCCGATGGCGACGGCTTTGATGCTGCCGACGAAGATCAACAATTGGGCGTTCGAGACGGTGCCGCAGCCCGGACTGAACGGACGGCGCGGATATCAGCCGCGCGGCCGCACGCTCGGCGGCTCGAGCGCGATCAATGCTATGGTCTACATTCGCGGCCATCGTTCGGACTACGATCACTGGGCCGCGCTCGGCAATCCCGGCTGGTCCTATGACGACGTCTTGCCCTATTTCAAGAAGGCGGAATGCAACGAGGACATCCATGACGAATTCCACGGGAATGATGGTCCGTTGAATGTCGCGAAACTGCGCACGCGCAACCCGTTCATCGCGCATTTTCTCGAAGCATCGGAGCAATTGCAGCTCCCCGCGACCGACGATTTCAACGGCGAGCGCCAAGAAGGCGTCGGCACCTATCAGGTGACGCAGAAGAACGGTGAGCGGTGCAGCGCCGCGCGCGCCTACATCCATCCCAATCTGTCGCGGTCGAACCTGCATGTCGTCACCGGCGCCGCGACGCGCCGCATCTTGTTTGAAGACGGGCGCGCGGCCGGCGCCGAATATCAGCGCGGCGACAAGAAGGAGCGCGTGACCGCCAAGCGCGAAGTGATCGTGAGCTGCGGCGCCTTGCAGACGCCGCAGCTGCTCATGCTTTCAGGCATCGGCGATGCCGCCCATCTCGCCGATCGCGGCGTCGAAGTGAGGCACGATCTGCCGGGCGTCGGGCGCAATCTCCAGGATCATGTCGATTATGTCTTCGTCTATCAGTCGAAACACCCCGATCTGTTCGGTGCGTCGCTTAAGGGCGCGCACCGTCTCTTGAAGGAGATCGGCCTCTACCGCAAATCGCGTATCGGCATGGTGACGTCCAATTTCGCCGAAGCCGGCGGCTTTCTGAAGACCGAGCCGGACGCGGAGGCGCCCGACATCCAGCTGCATTTCGTCGTCGGCATGGTCGACGATCATTCGCGCAAGAAGCGGCTCGGTCACGGCTTCTCCTGCCATGTCTGCCTGCTGCGTCCGAAGAGCCGCGGCTCCGTCAAGCTAAAGAGCAGCGATCCCGCCGCGCCGCCGCTGATCGATCCAAGATTCTACGGCGAGCCCGACGACCTCAACGCCATGGTCAGGGGCTTCAAGCTCACGCGGCGCATCATGGAAGCGCCGGCGCTGAAGCAACATAGCGTGCGCGACTTCTATACCGAGCATCTCAGCAGCGACGATGAGATCAAGACGGAGCTGCGCAACCGCTCCGACACGATCTATCATCCCGTCGGCACGTGCCGGATGGGTAGCGATGCGGATGCGGTCGTCGACCCCGAGCTGCGGGTGCGCGGCGTCGCGGGCCTGCGCATTGCCGATGCGTCGGTCATGCCGACGCTCATTGGCGGCAACACAAACGCCGCTTGCATCATGATCGGAGAAAAGGTCGCGGATATGATCCGCAGCGTGCATTGAGGGATTTGCCATGAACGTTCAAGCCGGAACGCCGCAGGCGCCGCGCCCCGCCGAAAGCTCGGTCGCGTCCGCCAACAAAGCCGCACTCGCCGTGCTTCCCTTCGCCGATCGCCGCGATTTTGAGAACGCCGAGCGCGGCTTCATCGGCACGATTGCCGATGCCGCGATCACGGCCGGCGAGCGTAAGGTCTGGTCGCAAAAGCCGTATGCGTTTCTGCAAAGCGATGAAGCGCCGGACACAGTGCATCCAAGCCTCTGGCGCATCGCGCAGCTCAATTGCCGGCATGGATTGTTCGAAGTCACCGCGCGCATCTATCAAGTGCGCGGCTTCGACATCGCCAACATGACGATCGTCGAAGGCGACAGCGGCATCATCGTCATCGACACGCTGACCTCCGCCGAGCCGGCGAGGGCGGCGCTCGACCTTTATTATCAGCATCGCGGCAAGCGGCCGGTGAAAGCGGTCATCTACACGCACACGCATACCGACCATTGGGGCGGCGTGAAGGGCGTCGTCGATGACGCCGCGGTCGCGGCCGGCGAGCTGGCGGTTATCGCGCCCGACGGCTTCATGGAGCATGCCGTCTCGGAGAACGTCATCGCCGGGAACGCGATGGTGCGCCGCGCGCAATATCAGTTCGGCACGCTGCTGCGGACCGGCGAACGCGGGCAGGTCGATGCCGCGCTCGGAAAGACGATCTCGCGCGGCACCGTGACCTTGATCGCGCCGACCGATCTCATTCGCAAGACCGGGGACACGCGCAACATCGACGGCGTCGAGATCGTCTTCCAGATGGCGCCGAACAGCGAGGCGCCGGCGGAAATGCACATGTATTTTCCGGCTTTGCGCGCGCTCAACATGGCGGAAAACACGACGCATCTCTTCCACAATCTCTTGCCGTTCCGCGGCGCGGAGGTGCGCGATCCGCTCGCTTGGTCGAAATATATCAACGAGGCGCTGGAGCTTTTCGCCGATCGGTCCGACGTGCTGATGGGCCAGCATCACTGGCCGGTCTGGGGCACGGATCGCATCAAGAGCTACATGGTAAGCCAGCGCGATCTCTACAAATACGTGCACGATCAGACGCTGCGGCTGATGAATCATGGGCTGACCGCGCCGGAAATCGCCGAGGCGCTGGTCTTGCCGAAGTCGCTCGCGCGGGAATGGCAGAACCGCGATTATTACGGCACCGTGCGTCACAATTCCAAAGCGATCTATCAGAAATATCTCGGCTGGTACGACGGCAATCCCGCGCATCTCGACGCGCTGCCGCCGCGCGAGGGCGCGAAGAAGATGGTCGAATATATGGGCGGTGCCGCCGCGATCATCGCCAAGGCGCGCGAGGATTTCCGCGCCGGCAATTACCGCTGGGTTGCTGAAGTGATGAACAAGGTCGTGTTCGCCGAGCCGGACAATACCGAAGCGCGCGCGCTCAATGCCGATGCTTTCGAGCAATTGGGCTATCTCGCCGAGGCCGCGACCTGGCGCAACGCGTATCTTTTTGCCGCGCAGGAGCTGCGCAACGGCGTTGCCGCGACGGGCGCGACCGCGTCGGTCAGCCCCGACACGCTGGGAGCGCTGACGATCGACATGCTGTTCGATTTTATCGGCGTGCGGCTCAACGGGCCGAAGGCCGAGGGCAAGCGTGCGATCATCAACTGGATGTTCGAGGATACCGGGCAGCGTTACGTGCTGAACCTCGAAAATTCAGCGCTGACCTACGTCGCCGGCAAGAACCGCGACGATGCCGATGCCTCGCTGACGCTCTCGCGCGCCACGCTCAACGCGATTTTCGCGCGGCAGACCACGTTCATGCAGGAAATCCAGGCGGGGAAAGTGAAAATTGCCGGCAATCCAATGAAGCTGATGGAGCTCTTCGGCTTGCTCGACACGTTCCAGCCGACATTCGAGATCGTCGAGCCGAAGAAGCAGATGCCGAACTGATAAACGCGACGGCGCTTAGGCTCGCTGCGACGCCGCTTTGAGATCGGCCGCCGTGCGTGGGGCGTCGCCCTGCCGCATGCCTCGCTGCAGGAAGCGCGTGAGCGGAAGCTCGAACCAAAGATAGACCAAGATCGCGGCAATGATTGCGAGCACGATCGAAATGCCCGCGCCGAGATAGGCGGGCAGGCGATTGTTGATGTCGGCGCCAAACCAGACAATCGCGAAGGCGCTCATCACAATGGGATGGCAGAGATAAAGCGCGTAGGAGGCATCGCCCAAGAGCTTGCCGGCGCGCATGAAGACATTGGCACTGAGCTCTTCTCGCCGCTTCAAAACGCAGCCCGCAACGATCATCGCGGCGGGAATGCCCCACCCGGCGACGCGCAGGAAATCGTTCGGGGTAAGCCAGAGATGCGGCTGCGCGACGGTATTGAGGAAATCATGGAAGAAGGCGGCGGCGCCGGCCGCGATCAGTGCGTAGCGCGCAGGCGCGGGCAGGGCGATCCCATGCCGCACCAGCAGCGCCAGGCCCATGCCGAAGACGAACTCGACCACGATCGGCTGGCTCCAGAAGAAGAGCTGCGGATCGTGCATGGGGAACACTAGGCCAAAGAGTACCAGCGCGGAAAGACAGAGCGCAATCAACGCAACCGCCATCTCACGCCGAAGCCCGACGCAAAGCGCGAAGACGCTGTAGAAGAACATCTCGTAATTTAATGTCCAGCCGAGATCGTAGATCGGACGCGGCACGCCGGTACCTTGCGTGTCCCAGGGAATGAAGAAGAACGAGCTGACGACGCTCGCGGCGTCGGGCATCGGCTTATGCAGGGCCGCCATCTTGATGAGCAGCAGCACCATCGCGCACCAATAGAGCGGCACGATGCGTGACAGCCGCCGCCAAGCGAAAATCTTGGCGCCGCCGGGCGCGGCGAAGAGCCGCTCCGACGAATAGACCATGATGAAGCCGGAAATCACGAAAAACAGATCGACGCCGGCGCCCCACGGAAGCAGAAAGCTCCAGCCGAAAACTTGCCCCTGCCGCTCCATCGGCACGCCGATGAAGGCTTGCGCATGACCGATGCTGACGGAAATCGCCGCAATTGCGCGAAGATTCTGGATGGCGACGATCTGCATGGCGGCCGGACCATACGAGGTCTTGATTAAGCCGCGGTTAGGGAATTATCGCATGCTTAACGTGGATTAACCCTGAGCGCGATGCGTCCGACAGCTTGCCGGCCGGCGAAGCGGCGCAAAGCCGCGGCGCATTGCTCGAGCGGGTACACTTCCGAGACATGCGGGCGAACACGGCCTCGTCCGGCGAGATCGCACAATTCGGCGTGCTCGCGCCGACGCATCTCCGGATCGTGACGCCCGGCCTCGCCGGCGCGCACGCCGATGACAGAGCAGCCGCGAAGCAAGATGCGATTGGCGGCATAGGAAGGGATATGTCCGCCGGCAAAGCCGACGACGAGCAGCTTTCCGCCGCGCGTCAGACATCTCAGCGCGGAGTCTTGCGCGATGCCGACGGGATCGAAGAGCACGTCGACGCCGCGCCCATCCGTTAGATCGTGCACGCCGTCTTCGATGCGGCCGCGCGTGTAGTTCAAGATGTCGTCGGCGCCTGCCTCCCGCGCCAGCGCGAGCTTCTGTTCCGTCGACGCCGCTGCGATGATGCGCGCACCGAGAAGCTTGCCGATTTGCACCGCGGCGAGGCCGACCCAGCCGGCGGCGCCGAGCACGAGCAGCGATTGACCGCGCCGCATCTCGGCGCGCGTCTTCAGCGCGTGGTAGGCTGTCGTGTGCGCCGCGAGAAAGGTCGCGCCCTCTTCGAAGCCGAACGCGGCGGGAAGCGGCAAGACTTGATCTGCCGCGACAACGGCCTCTTCCGCGAACGCGCCGGCGCGCATGCGGACCATCACCTTGTCGCCCGGAGCGAACGACGTCACGCCGGGTTGAACTTCGTCGATAATTCCTGCGGCTTCCATGCCGGGCACGAACGGGAGATCGGGCTTGTATTGGTAAAGGCCCTGCACCATGAGCCAATCCGGGAAATTGAGCCCGGCGGCCTTGACGCCGACGCGCACGCTTCCGCCCGCGAGTTCGGCGCGCGGCAGTTCCACCATGTTCAGGCGCTCGGGCGGACCGAGCTCACTGCATAAAACAGCGCGGTAAGTTGCCTTTGCGCGCATCGCTTAGGACCGAAACGGCGCTCAGGCTTTCGTGAACATTGGCAGCGGATAACCTTCGGGACTGTCCCTGAACACGAGCTTTACCGGCATGCCAACATTTATGTCGTCGAAGTCGCAATCGACGATGTTCGTCATCATCGTCGTGCCTTCGGTCAATCGCACATAAGCGATCGCATAAGGCGTCTTGGCGCGGCGCATGATCGAATAGGAATAGACTTCGCCGGTTCCTTTCGCCGCATGCATTTCGATGTCCGTGCCGGCGCAATGCGGACAGATGCGGCGCGGATACCAGTGAAAGCGTCCGCACGCCGTGCATTTCGGCAGAAGCAGCCGGCCGCGCGCGGCGGCCTCCCAAAACACCTTCGTTTCCGGATTGGCTATTTTGGCAAGTGCTTCGTCTTTGGCGCTCATATTATTCGCGCTCCAGGATCAGTGTCGCGTTGGCGTGCCGCGTTCCGAGCGAGCCGCCGGTGCCTTGCGCCAACGCAAGGCGGCAATTCGGCACCTGTACTTTCGGATGCGCTTCGCCGCGCAACTGCCGCACCGCCTCGATGATCTTGGTCATGCCGCCGCGATTGGCAGGATGATTGTTGCAGAGCCCGCCGCCGTCGGTGTTGAAGGGCAACTTGCCGACGCCGGAAATCAGATTGCCGTCGGCAACGAAGCGGCCGCCCTGACCTTTCGCGCAGAAACCGAGATCTTCGAGCTGGATGAGCACGGTGATGGTGAAACTGTCGTAGATGGAGGCGTACTGGATATCGCCCGGCTTGACGCCGGCCTCTTCGAATGCTGCCGCGCCCGAGCGCGCCGCGCCGGTGTAAGTCAGATCGACGTCGCCGCCGAGCTGGCCCTTCACCGACTCGCCGGCGCCGATCAGCTTCACGAGCGGCCGCTTCAGCGAACGCGCGATTTCTGGCCGCACGACGACGACCGCGCCGCCGCCGTCGCTGATGACGCAGCAATCGAGCCGGTGCAAGGGATCGGCGATCATCGGCGAATTCAGCACGTCTTCGACGGTGACGACGTCGCGCAGCATCGCGTGCGGATTGTATTGCGCGTGATGCGAGGCGGCGACCTTGATCCAGGCGAGCTGTTCGGACGTGGTGCCGAATTCGTGCATGTGACGGCGCGCGACCATGCCGTACATGTTGGCGAGCGCCGGCCCGAACGGACTCTCGAAGGCGGTATCAGGCTGATTGGGATTGAGTGGCCGCACGGCCGTGCCGGTCGCCTGGCCTTCGCTGCGCGGCCGGCCGGCAAGCGTCACCAGCGCAACATCACACTTGCCGGCGGCGATCGCCTGCGCCGCATGCGAGACATGGATGAGATAAGATGTGCCGCCGGTGTCGGTCGCGTCGACGTGCCGGACCCTAAGGTTCAGATAGTCGACCATCGACATCGGGCCCATTCCGGGCGCGTCGCCTGCGCAGAAATAGCCATCGACATCGCGGATCGTCAGACCGGCATCGGCAAGCGCGCCGAGCGCCACTTCGGCGTGAAGCTGCGCGAGGCTTGAATCCGGCGCCTTGCGCGTCGGGTGCTCATACCCGCCGGCGATATAGGCGCACCCTTTGATGCTCATCCGTGTCTTCTCCGCGAGATCAGTATGAGCGCGGCAGATCCAGCACGTGCTCGGCGATGTAGCTCAGGATCAGATTGGTCGAGATCGGCGCGACTTGGTAGAGCCGCGTCTCGCGGAATTTGCGCTCGATGTCATATTCCTCGGCAAATCCGAAGCCGCCATGCGTCTGCACGCAGACATTCGCCGCCTCCCACGAGGCGTCGGCCGCGAGCATCTTCGACATATTCGCCTCGGCGCCGCAATCGAGCGCAGCCTCGTAGCGGGAAATCGCGTCGCGCACCATCAATTCCGCCGCGCGCATTTTGGCATACGCTGCGGCGATCGGGAATTGCACGCCCTGATTCTGGCCGATCGCGCGCGCGAAGATATGGCGCTCGCGTGCGTAACCCGTGGCCTTCTCAATGAACCATTTGGCGTCGCCGACACATTCCGCTGCGATCAGAATGCGCTCGGCATTCATGCCGGAAAGGATGTAGCGGAATCCTTTGCCTTCTTCGCCAATGCGGTTTTCCGCCGGGATACGCATATTCTCGAAGAACACTTCGCAGGAATTGTGGTTCATCATCGTGCGAATCGGCCGGATGGTCAGGCCGTTGTTGAGGGCCTCGCGCATGTCCACCAGAAAGGTCGACAACCCCTCCGTCTTCTTGCGCACCTGATCGCGCGGCGTCGTGCGCGCGAGCAGCACCATCAGATCGGAATGTTCGGCGCGGCTCGTCCAGATCTTCTGGCCGTTGACGACGTATTCGGCGCCTTCGCGTTTGGCGAAAGTGCGCAGCGACGTCGTGTCCGTCCCGCTTGTTGGCTCAGTCACGCCGAACGCCTGCAGGCGAAGCTCGCCCGTTGCGATCTTCGGCAAATAGGCCGCCTTTTGTGCCGGTGAGCCGTGCCGCAGCACCGTGCCCATCGTGTAAAGCTGGGCATGGCACGCCGCGCCGTTGCAGCCGCTTGCCTGTATCGTCTCGAGGATCGCCGCTGCGGCGGAAAGGCCAAGCCCGGAGCCGCCGAATTCTTCGGGAATGAGCACCGACAGGAAGCCGGATTTCGTCAGTTCCGAAACGAACTCTGTCGGATAAGCACGCCGCTCATCGAGGTCGCGCCAATAGGGGCCGGGATATTTCGCGCAGAGCTTGCGCATCTCCGCGCGGATTTCGGCGTGATCTTCGGCGAAAGCGTGTTGATCGACCATCATTCATCCATGGCGCGGCGCAGTTTGCCCTGAAGCGGCGCACTCAATCACAATTCTACGGGAGCGGCGACACGGATTCCTTGCGCCTCCCGCCGTTCTTGACGCGATTGCGGCAGGCTGGAATGTTGAGGCAATCGAAGAGCGGCAAAAGCTCGGGCCCGAACAAGGCCATTGGGGGATGCGCATGAGAGGAAAGATATTTACTCGCCTGCTCTTGCTTGCCGGCGCGTTGATCGCCGCGCCGGTAGCCCAGGCGGCGGATGCGGTGAAGATCGGCGTTCTTTGGCCGCTCACCGGCAATGCAGCGGCGGCGGGGCAGGCGTCCAAGGCCGCGGCGGAAGTCGCACAGGATATCGTCAACAACGCGCATCCCGAACTGAAGGGCATTCCGCTCGCCGATACGGCCGGATTGCCGAATATGGGTGGAGCCAAGCTCGAGCTCGTCTTCGTCGATCATCAAGGCAATCCCGCGCTCGCCCAGCAACTCGCATTGCGTCTTGTCACGCAGGATAAAGTCAACGTGCTGTTCGGCGCCTATCAATCCTCGTGCAGTTTCACCGCGACTGCCGTCGCGGAGCGCTACGGCATCCCGTTCGTTATCGGCGACTCGGCGGCCTCCAATCTGACAGGCCGCGGCTTCAAGTGGCTGTTTCGCGTAACCCCGATCGCTACCGACTTCGCCGACGCGTACATGCACTTTTTCGACGACATGAAGGCGCAAGGCAAGACCATTCGCTCAATCGCCATCGTCAATGAGAATACCGACTACGGCACATCCGTCGGTGATGCGATCGATGCCGCGGCTAAGAAGAACAACATGCCCGTCGCGATCCGCATTCCCTACAGCGCCAATTCGAGCGACGTCTCCGCGCAAGTGCTGCAGCTCAGGGACAAGCAGCCCGACGTCGTCATCTTCATCAGCTATACGTCGGATGCAATCCTCTACATGCGCACGATGCGTAGCCTCGATTATGCACCTCCGATGGTGCTTGGAGACGACAGCGGCTTTTCCGACCCCTCTTTCATTCCCGCTGTTGGGGACGTCTCGCAGGGCGTGATGAATCGCAGCTCCTGGGATATCGGCAAGCCCGATTCGGCGACGTACAAGATCAATGAAATGTACAAGGCCAAGACCGGCCGCGATCTCGACGATACGAGTGCGCGAAATCTGCAGGGGATGCTCGCCCTTGCCGATGCGCTGAACCGTGCCGGGTCCACGGACCCCGAGAAAATTCAAAAGGCATTGCGTGAAACCGATCTCAAGCCAGAGCAGATCATGATGGGCTATCGCGGCGTGAAATATGATCAGACAGGCCAGAACGGTCTCGCCTCGACCTATCTGATCCAGCTCAAAGGCAAGCAATACGAGGCGGTCTGGCCGGAAAAGGCCGCGACCACATCCATCCAATGGCCAATGCCCGCCGTGAAGCACTAGCGGCAGGATAGACCCACGTGCTCCTCGTGCAGGTGATCGTCGGCGGTCTCCTGCTCGGCGCGATCTACGCGCTGTTCTCGTCCGGCCTGACGCTCATCTGGGGAATGATGAACTTCATCAATTTCGCGCATGGCGAATTCGTCATGCTCGGGATGTATGCGGCCTTTCTCATGGTCCTGTGGTTCCATGCCGGCCCGCTCGCCTTCATTCCGGTCGCCGCTTTTGCGCTCGTTGCCGTCGGGCTCCTCGTCTATTTCGGCGTGATCCGTTCGGTCATGCGTGGGCCGATGCTGGCGCAAATCCTCTCGACGTTCGGGCTCGCGCTGCTTCTGCGCTATCTCGCGTTCTGGATTTTCTCCGCCAATTTTGTCTCGCTGCCGCCGACGGCGCTCCGCGGCACGCTACGGATCGGCGGGATTCTCATCGACGTGCCGCAACTCGTCGGCGGCGTCACGGCGGCGGCGTTGACGATCGCCCTGCATCTGTTTCTCACGCGTACGCGCGCGGGCAGTCAGCTGCTCGCGGTTGCCGAAGACCGCGCGGCCGCAATGCTGATGGGGATCAGGCCGGATCGCATGCAGGCGCTCGCCTGGGCGATCGCAGCCGGGAGCGCCGGAATTGCAGGCGCGTTGATCGCGATCACCTATCCGTTCTCGCCGTCGATTGGCGAAGTGTTCGGACTGACGGCGTTCGTGGTCGTCACGTTCGGCGGATTCGGCAGCGTGCCCGGCGCGCTCATTGCCGGATTGCTGATCGGCTTGATCCAGGCGCTCTCCGCCTTCTATCTCGGCCCTGTCTATAAGGACATCGTGGTCTACGCGCTCTTCGTTGCGGTATTGTGGGTGCGTCCGCAGGGCCTGATGGGAAAAGCGTGAGGAGCGATACGCTCGCCGGCCTCGGCTGGCTCGTGCTTGCAATAGGCGCGATCCTGTATCCGCTCGTTCTGCCCGGCGCGTTCTATGTCGATGTCGGCACGACACTCCTGCTTGCCGCCGCAACCGCCGCCGCATGGAACATTATCGGCGGTTATGCCGGGCAGGTCTCCGTGGGACACGCGATGTTCTTCGGTGCCGGCGCCTATCTGCCACTGCTCGTCTACAAGCTCTGGGAATGGCCGCCGATCGCCGGGCTTCCCTTCGGCATTCTCGTCAGCCTCGTGCTTGCCATTCTTGTCGGGATGCCGACATTCCGCTTGCAGGGACATTATTTCAGCATGGCGACAATTGCAGTCGCCGAGCTCATCCGCCTCGTCGTCGCGACCGTCGAGCCGCTTGGCGCGGCGATCGGCTTGCAGGGACCCGCAATCGGCCGCGACGTCTGGGACCTGACCTTCAGAAGCGGGCTTCCGTACTATTATCTCTTCCTGGCGCTGCTCGCGCTGGTGCTTGCAACATCGTGGTGGCTGCAACGCAGCCGGCTCGGCTTTTACCTGCGTGCCTTGCGCGCGAGCGAGCGCGCCGCGCGCAGCCTCGGCGTTCCCGTGCGCCGCTGCAAGCTGCTGGCGCTA
>JAFAVH010000058.1 GCA_019242655.1 Methylobacteriaceae bacterium | reverse complement strand
TTCGAGCGTGACGATGAGCCCACAGCGCGGCGGAAGCCGGTCGATAGCCGCAGGAACCGCAAAATTTGGATCGAATAGCATGGAGCTGCAATGCGGCGCCAACGCTTCTACGAGCAGCCGTTTGACAGACGTCACTTCATCGAAGCGAACTTGCTCGCGGCCGATACCGCGCGCGGCAGCAATCACCTCAAAAATTGGCGGTCGTTGATCGAGCGCTACCATACGGAAATGGCCGCTCTCGTCAGCGAGACGCGCGAGGCCGCGAGTCTTCCCAATCGTCGTCATAATGTCATCCTCGTAATGCGAGACAATCTGCGAGCGACGGGATGCCGGCGCGCGCGCCGGCACGCGTGCACTTGATCGCTGCCGCACCGGCTGCGAAAGCAATGGCGTCGCTCGTATTTAGGCCGATGCCGATCGCAAGTGCGTATGCGCCATGAAACACATCGCCCGCGCCCGTCGTATCGATGGCATCGACGGTTTGCGCACGCATCTCGTGCGCGGCGCCCTCTTCGCGCCAACTAACGCCCTCCGCGCCCCGCGTGACCGCCGCGACGCGACAGCCGTAGGATGCGATTTTTGCCAACGCAGCACCGATAGGCATTGGCTGAAAACGTTCGAGTGCCGGCGTCGAGAAGACCGCGTGATCGGTGAGGGGCAGCAGCGCATCGAAGACGTCCGGCTCCGCCACGTCGGCATCGAGGATCGTTGGAACATTGGCGGCCCGGGCCGCAGTGAAGAGCGCGCTCGCACCCGCGACCCAGCTCGGATCAGCGAGGACCGCCGAAGTCCTTGCAATTTCATCAAGTGGAAGCCAGTCCGCTGCTTCGGGAAAGCTGCCGCGAAAGTTCACGATCTGCCGCTCGCCGTCGGCGCCGACGATGACACCCGAAACCGAGGATTGTCCGCCCGGAAACAGGCGAAATTTTTTGACCTCGACGCCTTCGGTCGCGAGCTCAGCGCGCATTTGCTCGCCGGCGGCGTCCTCGCCGCCACGACCCCAGAAGGCCGCCTTGGCGCCGAGCCGAGCAACAGCGACCGCGGCCGTCGCCGCCATACCGCCGCCGAGCGTTGCATGGGCGCCGGCGCGAATCTTTTCGCTGCCGCCGCCGAAGAGCGAATCGACGCGCCACACCACATCGAGTGCCGATAAGCCAAGGCACACAATCCGCGCGGAAGGGGCGCGCATACGGAGCTGGTCGGCGACAGCGGCATCAATCAACACCGTTCAAGCTCGAGCGCGTAAGATCACGACAGAAGCTGCCCGCTTTCGCCATCGAAGAGATGCACTTTTGCCGGCACCGGACGCAGCGCAATGCGGTTGCCGCGCACCGGACGCACGTCGGGATCGACGCGCGCGATTGCCGGCTGCCCCGCGACCTCGAAGTGAATAAGCGTGTCCGAACCCAGCGGCTCGACAAGCGACACATCGATCGGAATTCCCGCGCTCTCGTCCGGGGCAACGGCGAAATGCTCCGGCCGCACCCCAAGGACAGCTTTGCCGCTTTGCGCGACGCGCGTCGCAGCGGCCTCGCCGAGGGGTACCGGCCGGTCGCTGCCTGCAAACACTACGCGCTCGCCGCTCCGCTCGACGTTGAAGAAGTTCATCGTCGGCGAGCCGATAAAGCCAGCGACGAATTGATTGGCGGGCGTGGCGTAGACCTCGTCGGGGGTGCCGACCTGCTGAATCACGCCGGCCTGCAGCACGACGATGCGATCGGCCATGGTCATCGCTTCGATCTGGTCGTGGGTCACGAAAACCATCGTCGTGCGCAATTCCTGCGACAAGGTCTTGATCTCGGCGCGCACCTGCCCTCGCAGCTTCGCGTCGAGGTTCGAAAGCGGCTCGTCAAACAGGAAGACCTGCGGATCGCGCACGATCGCGCGGCCCATTGCCACCCGTTGACGCTGTCCACCTGAAAGCGCTTTTGGCTTACGTTCGAGAAACGGTTCGATATGCAGCATCGCGGCGGCGCGCCGTACCCGCGCCTCAATCTCACTGCGCGGCACGCGACGCAGTTCCAGCGCGAAGGCCATGTTGTCGAACACCGTCATGTGCGGGTACAGCGCGTAATCCTGAAACACCATCGCGATGTTGCGACGCGAAGCGGGAACATTGTTGACGCGCATGTCACCGATAAATATGTCGCCGCCGCTGATCGGCTCCAAGCCGGCAATGATACGCAGGAGCGTGGATTTGCCACATCCCGACGGGCCGACAAACACGACGAACTCATGGTCGGCGATTTCGAGTGACAGGTCAGGGATGACCGTGAAGCCAGCATAGTTCTTGACGAGGTTGCGTATCGAGATCGAGGCCATGCCGTCACTCCATCGCGAGCAGTGGCTTCACGTATTCGCCGTGGGCGAAGCGTGCAAACGCATCCGGCAGCGCATCGAGACCGAATTCCGCATCGATCAGGCTCGCATAACGATTTTTGTGCGCGCGCAGCAACGCAATGTTCAAGTCGAGGTCCGACTTCGGAAAATAAAAAGTACGGATCATGTGGAAATCCTTACGGCGGAAAACCTTGTCTTCCGTGATCGTCCACGGCGCGGCGTTCTCGCCGACGAGCACGACCGCGCCACCCGGCAGGACGACGTTGATGCCGCGATTGCGCGCGGCGTGTGCGCCAGAACATTCGACAATCAGCGCAAAAAGCCGGCTCGTATCGTCAGTGGGATGCGGCCGCGCACCGAACGATCGTGCGATATCGAGCCTTTCTTCGTTCGGGTCGGAGACGAGAATGTCGTCGTAACCAACGGCCTGTAGCGCCAGAACAACGCCAAGGCCGACAGGTCCTGCGCCTGTCACCAGGACCGAGCTGCCCTCGCCAGGCGGTACGGTGCGGCCAGCGAAGCGGACGGCATGAGCGGATGTGCCGATTGTATCGAGCAGGAGCGGCGCAAGCCGGTCCTCGATGTCGTCAGGCACGGGCAGCAGGCAATTCTCCGGGACCAGCACATATTCGGCGTAGCCGCCGGGCCTGTTCCAACCGATGAGGCTCGACACTTCGAGGCACATCTGCGTGTCGCCGCGCCGACACGACGCGCAGTGCCCACAGTGAAGCGGAATGTATATGCAGCAGCGCTGATCGTGCAGGCGATGGCCGGGTTGCTCGACGCGGCCAAAAATCTCGTGACCGGCGGTGAATTCGGCGCCCTTGTGCCATAGCTTGAAATCCGAGCCACACAATGCCGTCTTGCCAACGCGCACAAGCACCTCGCCTTCATCCACGCGGGGGATCGGGACGCGCTCAATCGTGATGTGCTCGTTGCCGCGAAATATTGCAGCCGCCATCGTGGCACTGAGTTCGCGCGCGGGGCGGTTCATCCTTTCACTGCTCCCAGCGTGAGGCCGGCGACAAGCCAGCGCTGGACCACGGCCGCGAGCAAAAGCGGCGGCAGCGCGATCAATGTCGCTGCAGCCATCAGCGCGCCCCATTGCGTCGATCCTTCGCCGACGAAGTTGAACGCGGCGGCGATCAGCGTCTTCGTATCGCCGTTGGACAGGACGAGCGCAAAGAGGAAATAGTTCCAGGAAAAGACGAAGCAGAGGATCGCAGCGACGGCGATCCCGGATCCGACGAGCGGTAAGGCAATGCGAAGCAGGATGCGCGTCAGGCTGCAGCCATCGACCTGCGCGGCTTCGTAGACGCTGCGCGGGATGTTGTCGAACGACGGAAGCAGCACCCAGATGGCGATCGGCATGGTGATGACCGCGTGCGACAGAATGAGCGCCGTATAGGAGCCGATCAATCCGACCTGTCGGAACATCACATACCATGGCAGCAGGAAGAGCGTGCCAGGCGCCATGCGCGCGGCAAGCGCGAGAAGCGCCGGCCAGGAGATACGCGTCCATGAAACGGCGAACGCGGCGGGGATCCCGAACAAGAGGCCAATGCCGGCAGAACCGACTGTGACAATCACGCTGTTCAACGCGAAGGAGAGGAACGGCGTCGTCTTGGTGAGCTGCGCGTAATTTTCGAACGTGGGCGTGAAGAAGAGTTTCGGTGGATAGGCCGTGACCTCGAATGACGGCTTGAACGAGGACAGGACCATCCACACGGTCGGTGTCATGATAAGAATGCCGGCGACGACGAGCAGCAGGGTATTCACGCGCCGCGCCCAATCGTCGCTCAAAGTCGTGTCGGTCGACGCGGCGGATGTCATCGCCGGCCTCACCACGCCACAGCGTGTCGCAAGCGGTTCAGCGCCAGCACGGCGCCGAACACGATCGCCGCCAAGGTCAGCATCAGCGCGCTCGCATAGCCGATATTGAAGAATTCGAAGCCGACGCGGAAACCGTAGATGTTGAGCGTGTTCGAGGCATTGCCCGGGCCGCCTTGCGTCGTGATGTAGATGATGTCGAAGAAGCGCAGGAGATCGACACTGCGCAGTATCATTGCCGTCACGATCGTCGGCATGAGCAGCGGCAGCGTGATGCGGCGGAACGTTCGGAACCCTGACGCGCCGTCGATCTGCGCCGCTTCATAGACGCTCGGCGGCAACGACTGCAGCCCGCCGAGCACGATCAACGCGACGTAAGGCGCCCATTGCCATGTATCGATCAAGGCAATCGTGGGGATCACCCATGTCGGCGACGCGAGCCAATCCGATGGCGGCAGGCCGAGCGACTGCAAGAGATAGTTCGCCGCACCAAGCGATGGGTCGAGGATGACGAGCCACATCATTCCCGCGACGACCGGCGGCATCATGAACGGCGAGATGAAAAGCGAGCGTACGATGCCGTGAATGCGTTTCGCGTTGAACAAGATGACAGCAAGCCAAATGCCGAGAACCAGCTGCAGCGCCAAGGACAACACGTACAAAACGAGCGTGACCCATAGGCCGTGCCAGAATTCCCAGTCACTGACGAGCCGCGCATAGTTCGCGACGCCGGTGAATCGCTGCTCACCGGCTGAGGTGAACGAATGAAAACCGAGCCACACCGTATAAACGAGAGGGAAAGCAATCATTCCGGCGGTGAAAAGCACCGCCGGCGCTGACAGCGCGACGATCTCCACGCGACTGCGATCGCTTGCCGCCCCGGCAGGGCTTCGGCTCGCAGACGATGCTTCAGCAGCCGTGGTCGACACGGATTGTCCCGGCGCGAGCTATTTCTGCGCGATCAGGCCGTCGAGCGCCTTGTCGGCGTCGGCGCAAGCCTGATCGACGCTTTTCTGCTTCAAGATGAGGTCCTGCACCGCCTGTCCGATAAACTCGCGCGATTCTGGATTGGCGACGATGGGATAGCCGACCTCCGACGAGCCTTTGGCCGCGAGCACATCGAGCGCCGCCTGCCATTCCTTGCGTACAGGTTGCTCGTCGAGCCAACGGCGAAACTCCGGGTCCTGAGCTACGGCGGTACGCGGCGCTGCAATGCCCTGCAACGCAACCTTCTTCTGGATTTCGGGACTCGAGGCCCATTGCACGAAGTACCAAGCTGCATCCGGCTGCTTGCTGAAGGCCGACACTGCCATGCCCCATCCGATCGCTGTCGGCACTGAGCCGGCATCGCCGGCTGGGAACGGCATCAAGCCTGTGTCTTTCAGCCGGTCGCCGCCTTCCATCATTGTCCGCAATTCATTCGATGATTCAAATGCCATCGCCGCGCGCCCGCTGCGATAAAGCGCGGAAATCTGATAGAAGCTGTAGTTGACGACGCCGGGCGGCCCGTAATCGCGCAACAAGCCGCTATATGTTTCGAGCGCCTTCTTTCCTTTGGCCGAGCAAAGATCTGATTTGCCGTTCGACACATACGTGCCGCCGATATTGTGCAGCATGTTGGAGAAAGTGTACGCAACCGCCGGCTTGAGGCCGCGGCTGACGAACGGCGTCACGCCATTGTCGCAGCTTTTGATTTTCCTCGCTGCCGCTTCGACATCCGCAATCGTCTTCGGCGGCGTCACGCTGCACTTCTGAAAGATATCAGTGCGATAGTAGAGGATCGGCCCTTCGATATTGAGCGGCACGCTGGTCAGTTTGCCACGAAAATTCGCGGCTTTGAGCAGAGCCCGACTCAAATCGCCGGCATCGTAATTTGAAGCCGCATTCTTCAGCATGCCCGACAAATCAGCGTACCATCCCGCCGCGGCAAACTGCTCGCCTTCGCGCGATGGCAGCGTCATGAAAACGTCGACCTCGTCGCTGTGTGCGTTCATCACGGTCACCAGACGCTGGCGCATCTGCTGCTCCTGATAGGAGTCGACCTTGAGCTTGATCCCCGTCAGCTTCTCGAACTCGTCCTTGTAGCCGAGGATCGCTTGCGAAACCGGATTGTTATTGGCAAGAAACGTGACCGTCTTGCCTTGGAACTTCTTCCAATCGAAATCGGCAGCAGAAGCCGTGACCGAAATGGTCAGAGCCATAATGGACGCCGCACAGGCGGCCGCATTTCGTGCGATCGGCATCGTTTTCCTCCCGGGCGGCCCCTCAGGTTGCGGGGCCCGCTCCAGCCATGCGCCTCTGCGGGCGTTTTGGAACCGGTTACATCCTATGACGCCTATTCGTGCCGTCAAGCACATTCGGCGGAAAGGCTACCTCGACTCAACCCCGTAAAGTGGCCTACACTTCCGTGTAACGTTACATGAATAGTCAAGGCACCACTCCGCTTCGCCGAGGCATCCGCGCGGTGGCCGAACAGGCCGGGGTATCGATCGCCTCGGTGTCGCGCGCTTTAAACCTTCCCGATGCGGTCAGCGCGGAACTCCGGGCGCGGATCGCCAACGCGATCGACGTCGTCGGCTATATTCCGCATGCACCGGCGCGCGCGCTATCGCTACGACGAACGCGCACGATCGGCGCAATCGTACCGACGATCGACAACACGATGTTTGCGCGCGGTATCGAGGCGTTGCAGAAATATCTCTCAAGCGTCGGCTATATGCTGCTCTTGACGACGCATGGATACGATCTCGACATCGAATTCGAGCAGGCGCGCAATCTCATCAGCCGCGGCGTCGATGGGCTGGTGCTGCGCGGCGACTGTCATCACGACGCGTTGCGCAACATGCTCGCCCAGCGCGCCCTGCCCTTCATCAATGTCGGGGTGTACCGGCCGGACCGCCCGTATCCCTGTGTCGGCGCCAACAATGAGGCGGCAGCGTTCCGGGCCGCGAGCCATCTCGCCGAACTTGGTCACCGTAAGATCGGGATCGTGTCGGCGATCCAACGCAACAACGATCGCGCCAGCGCGCGTGTCGCGGGATTCCTGCGCGCCTTTGCGCAGTACGATGTCGAGATGCGGTCCGAGTGGCAGGTCGAGGTTCCCTATACCCTAGCTGACGCACGCGAAGCGGCGCGGCACTTGATGAGCGCACGCGATAGGCCAACTGCCGTTGTTTGCGGCAACGACGTCATCGCTTATGGCGTGCTTCTCGAGGCGGAGCGCGGCGGATATGCGGTGCCGAGCGACCTGTCGGTGATCGGCTTCGACGATCTCGATTGGAGCCGGCATCTGCGTCCTAGTCTGACGACGATCCAGGTGCCTACGGACCTGACCTGGCAACGTGCGGGTGAGTATCTCGTCCGCCGGCTTTCTGGAGAGAAGGCAATCATGCATCGCGAGATCGACTATTCGCTGGTCGTACGCGAATCGACGGGTCCGGCGCCCGCGTGAGACAAGGCAGGGTTCCATGAGCGGACGTTCTCTTTTTTCCTTGCCGGCGGGCTTCCATGCCGTCGTCGTGGGAGGTGCCGGCGATATCGGCGCCGCCATCACAGAACAACTCCTTCATCTCGGCGCGACCGTCACCGCGACCGGCGTCGATGCCGCGGCGCTCGATCGCTCATGCTTACATGCGCAAAACGGCCTCGAAACCGCGATTCTCGATGTGACGGATGATAACGCCGTGGCAACATTCGCTGCCTCGCAAAAGCGGGTCGATGCGCTAGTGAATTGCGCAGGCATCCTCGCACGAGACGAGGAATATCGGATTGAGGTGTTTCAAAAGGTGCTCGACGTGAATCTGACCGGCACGTTCCGCACATGCATGGCGTTTCGACCGCACCTCACGCGATCGCAGGGGTCAGTCGTCAACATAGCCTCAATGAACGCGACACTGGCGCTGCCGCGCATACCGGCTTACTGCGCAAGCAAGGGCGGCGTCGTCATGCTGACCAAAGCACTCGCCCTCGCCTGGGCTCCCGAGGGCATCCGCGTGAACGCTGTCGCACCCGGCTACATCGAGACCGCGATCAACGCGGTCGGCAGGCAGGATAAGGAGCACTATGACCGCATCGCACAACGTACTGCATTCAAGCGCTGGGGCGTGCCGTCCGACGTCGCCGGTGCGGTGCTGTTTCTGTGCATGCCTGCATCCAATTATGCGACGGGAACGGTGGTGACGATCGATGGCGGCTTTCTGGCCGGCTAACTAACCGTCTCGCGGCCAACGCGGGCGGAGAGCGACTTCCGAGTAGGAAGGTTCAAGTACGATGAGCTTTCGCTGCGCAGATTGCGCACTGGAGCCGCCGCGACGCGACTCCAGCGGCAGCGAATTCTTGCGCGTCTATTTCCCCTGGGAAGAAGAAGGCGCATCCTGTTGTTTCGCATCGCCACCACCCGTCTGACCGGAACTCGCTTGAGCCAAAGCCGATCCGATCGCAAGAAACGTAGTGAGTGCGCTTATGGCGACGACCTTGCCGACATTATTCATGCAGTGCTCCCATGATAGAGATAGCGGACAACGAGATTGGCGCTGAAACGTTGCATCGTGTCGAACGCGCGGCCTTTAAAGAAACGAACGCTTCGAGCGCGAAAGCACGCTGTCTGAGGCGATGATCATGACCGCAATCGCACGTCTCTATCGCCGCGCGGGAATGTCTTCGGGTTTGCTTTACACAATGATCAGAAGCTGGGCGTTCCCGCCGGCGTCGGCACTCCGATCGGGTCGCCTCCCGGGACGATCGGCGGCTCGCGCCAGCCCGGCGGATCGATGACGTCCGGACCGGGACCCGGCGCTCCAACACCTGGTCCAGGTTGAGGAACATCAGCCACATGCCCCGGCATATCTTTGCCAGGCGGCGTTGGGACCGAGCCGGGTGCGTTCGGGTCGGCAGGTTCCGTGTCGGGCTTAGGCGTGGGCTTGTAATCCGGCGGAAGATCGGTCGGCATGTTGCTACTCGCTTGAGATGTGTACCCGCCGGCTCAGCCGGCGGGTACTCTAATCAAAGCGTTTGTTGCTATCAGGGCTTTGTCGCGTCGCGAACCGCATCTTTGACGCCGCCAACGGCGCTCTTTGCAGCGCCTTTCGCTTTATCGGCCGCGCCTTCTGCCTGCAGCTTTTGGTCGCCGGTCATTTTGCCGATGCCCTCTTTGATTGCGCCTTTGGCTTTGTCGGCCGCACCTTCGATCCTGTCCTTGTCTACCATCGAACCTTCTCCCTATTGCCCCGAGGAAACGGTTCTCCGAAAGATTAGTTCGAAAGCTGCTAACCTGAGCTATGGCTGCAACGACCGGAGATCGCCAAATCGCAATTGCCATCGAGATTCACCACGTCAAGCTTGCCTCAACACCGGAATCGCGAGCCGCCGCAACTGAAGCCCTTGCTAAGAGTTTGCCTGCGCTCCGGACGTAAATTCCGCCGGCCTATATGGAGACCATACCGATGCGCATAACCACATCTGCCATCGTTGCAGCTATTGCCGTTGCTGCACCGGTTGCCGGCTTTGCCAAATCCGCCCTCATTTCCGACGTCTACGGTCAGGACGTTTACGACAAAGGCCAGAACAAGCTCGGCAAGATCGACAACATACAGGTCGACGAAAGCGGCAAGATCACCAACGTGATTGTTGGCGTCGGCGGCTTTCTTGGGATGGGCGAGAAGGACGTTGCCGTGCCTTATAAGCAGATCAAATGGACGACGAAAGACAATAAGACCTGGATGGAGCTCGACAGATCGAAAGATCAGCTGAAAGCTGCGCCGGCGGTCGACAGCAGCGGCAACCCAAAGAAGTGATCTTAGAAAGGTCAGGCTGGTCCGTCAGGACGAGCCTGACCTTCGACGATGCCTTCTTAAACCACTGCAACAGGGCGCTTGCTCGAACATCCAATGTAGAAGAGCGAGACTCTCAGTCGCGCGTTTGAATGCGCACCATAGCCGTTCCGGCCCGGCGAAATCCGAGTGCGTCGGTCGCGCCCGTCGACACATCGATGATCCGGCTGCGGATAAACGGACCGCGCCCCTTCACAATAACGATCACGGACTTCCCGTTGTGTAAGTTGGTCACGTGCACATGTGTACCAACAGGCAAAGTGCGATGCGCCACCGCGAAACCTCCGGCGCGGAAATATGAAGCTCTACCCGTCCAGCTCGCCGCATGGCTGACACAAGCCGTCATGAGAAACGCACACGCGGACAGAGCTAGGTGATACATGACATTGTGCTCAAGACGTGAGTTGGCGCCTTTGGCACGACGGCGCAGCGGAAGGCTATGTCCGTTTCCAACGCGCGGACACAATGTTCTAAACAAGCTACCGTGATATATGACATTGAGGCATGAGGACAGATGTCCTCTCTAGATGCAATCTAATCCCCGTTCAAGACATCTAGCCGCGATCACCGTTGAGATACGGCTATCTCAAACGATGTGATATACTTTTCGTAATTGTTCCAGCAGCAATCTGGCATTCTGCTCTGCGAGGCTATTGGTATTGTCGTGAACCATCTGGGCGAGATGCCAGGCTGCGTCGGCTGCACGCTCAATTTCAATTCGACGAACGCCCGGATAAGTTGGACGAAGCGCATCGAGGAGAATCCTTT
>JAFAVH010000136.1 GCA_019242655.1 Methylobacteriaceae bacterium | reverse complement strand
GACGCTCTTAACTTCCGTGATCTTGCTTGCTGGAAAGCCGCTTAGCCGCGCGTGCTCTTCAACCGACGCTTCGCTGTCGGCGAGATAGACGCAAAATGTCTTATTCTCGGCGACAAACGACTGCATCCATTGCACTTTGCCGGAGAGCTGTGCGAGCGCCGCGTTTGATGTCGCGGCCGCATTCTTGAGCTCATCGCGATCGAGGCGTCCGACCGCGGGCAAGTCGCGTTCAATGACATAGCGTTTCATCATCGATGCTCCGTTTAGTTGGTCTCGGCGTGAAGGTGGCGCTTTTGAATGCCGGGCGACAGATGGCGTTTTTGACAATGTGCGGGGGCAATCACGACAAAATGTTTGCCGCTGTAATATTCGTAAAATGTGATGGGAGAAATGCGGCGATCAGCGTTCGCGCTAACGGCAGCAGATCAGTGAATGAACGATCTTTGGCGTTCGCGGTGTGCGCTCTCGCACATCGCGTTAGCATTTGCCGCTTCCGCATGCCCGCTCTGCAGCTCGCGCAAACTGCAGACGGGCGTTAGGCCGGGTCGCATTCCGGCGATTGGAGGCAGCGCGCTCGCCTGGCGTCTGGAATTGGCATTACAAATCTCGCGTCAGCTCAATACCATAGAATTTCCGTGCAGCTCATGGTGCGCGATCTCGCTTTGACTTAAACCTATCGCGCCGGCGTAGGTTTGCGGGAGGACTAACGTGTTTGAAGATTTGCGCTTCGAGACGCTGATCTGCGACAGTCCGCGTCCGCGTATTGCGCGCCTCACCTTGAACAGGCCGCAAGCGATGAATGCTTACACGTTCGCGATGTGCGAGGAGCTGCAGCGCGCGATTGCCGCGTTCCGCGATGACGACGATCTCATCGCGCTGATCCTTACCGGCGCAGGAAATCGCGCTTTCTGCACGGGCGGCGATATCGGCGGATCGGATGAAGCTAACCGCGCGCGGATCGCCGCCGCCCCGATGGGTCGCGGCCGCGCGATGCGGGACGGCATGCAGGCCGTAGTGCTGGCATTGACGCAACTCGACAAGCCGAGCGTGGCGATGATCCGCGGCTACGCCGTCGCCGGCGGCCTTGCGTTGGCGCTCGCCTGCGATTTCCGCTTCGCCGCGGATACGGCCCGTCTCGGCGACACCAGCAACAAGGTCGGCCTCTTGCCGGACGAAGGCGGCGCCTGGCTGTTTCCGCGCGCGATGGGGCTCGACCGCGCGCTGAAGATGACGCTCCTGCACGAAATCTACGATGCGGGAACCGCATTGAATCTCGGGCTCGTCACCGAAATAGTTGCCGAGGCCGATCTCGAGGCGCGCACGCTCGACTTCTGCGCTGCGCTTGCGGCGAAAGCACCACTCGCTATGCGCCTCACCAAGATGATGATGGCGCGTTCAGGCGATGTCACGCTCGCGCAATCGATGATAGACGCGCAGCTCGCGGTTCATATCGCCAATCCGAGCGCGGACGTCTTCGAGGGCGTCGCCGCCTTCCGCGAAAAACGCAAGCCGAAATTTTCGGGGCGCCAGCTGGCGTCACCAAAGGTGATGCGTCGCGCGCTTCTAGTGCAGGCTGCCCGCTGCATGCAACGAGGCGGGTGCAGCGACCATCCAGATCGCCATCGCCACCATCATCAGGTTTTCGGTCAGCGAAACAAAGCCCAGCGGCACATTGCTGCTGCCGCCGACACAGGCGCATTTCAGCTCGCGCTTGTCGATGTAAACGGCCTTGAAGACGGAGACAGCGCCGATGCCGCCGATAATCAGCGCGATCGGCACCGACAGCCACGTCAATGCTCCGGCGATCATCAGAATACCGGCAGCCGCTTCGGCGAATGGATAGATATAGGAATACGGCACCCATCTTTGGGCGAGAAGATCGTAGCCCAAAAACATGTTCGAGAAGCTCTCGACATTTTGCAGCTTGAGGATGGCAAGCACGCACATGCTGAAGGCGATGAACCACTCGATCGCGCGGATCGAAAACGGCGTGCCAAAGGCAGCGTAGCTCGCTGCGAGCGCCATGAGCGCCGCAACGGCGAATACCGCAATGACCGGCCTGTACGTCACGGCTTTTGGATCGGCGATCGTCTTGCCGAAGTGCCGCCGCAGATCGTCATAACCGCCGACGCGTTCGCCATTGATGAATGTTTGCGGCGTCGTCTTCACATGGTTCTCGGCCTTGAAGGCGTCGGTTTGTTCGCGTGTCCTCAGCCAGCGGTCTTGCACATGGAAGCCTTCGCGCTCCAAAAGGTCCTTCGACTTCACGCCGAATGGGCAAATGTGCTGCGGCATCACCATGCGATAGAGCGTGGCTTCAGGGGCCGATTTGCCGTGCATCGTACCGGTCCTTGATCTTGGACCCTAGCCGGGTCTTCAAACAATATGGGGTCGTCGCGGGTCGCGTGCCAGGCTCGCCGGTCGTGCCGGCATGCGCCGCCCGGCCCGGCCGCGCGCGCCGGCCGCGTCACAAGCTTTGGTCCTGCCTTTGCCGCGTCCCAACGCGGATGCTATAGCGACCGCACTTCCTCAGTCTCCTCATCCGCGGAACCAAGGTTAGCCATGGCCAAGATCAAAGTTGCCAATCCGGTCGTCGAGCTCGACGGCGACGAGATGACCCGGATCATCTGGCAATTGATCAAGGACAAGCTCATCCACCCCTATCTCGATGTGGACCTGCATTATTACGATCTCGGCATCGAGAAGCGCGACGAGACCAACGACCAGATCACGATCGACGCGGCGAACGCGATCAAGAAATACGGCGTCGGCGTCAAATGCGCGACGATCACGCCCGACGAAGCGCGCGTGAAAGAGTTCGGTCTGAAAGAAATGTACCGTTCGCCGAACGGCACCATCCGCAACATTTTGGGCGGCGTCATCTTCCGCGAGCCGATCATCTGCCGGAACGTGCCGCGGCTCGTACCCGGCTGGACGCAGCCTTTCGTCATCGGCCGCCACGCCTATGGCGACCAGTATCGCGCCACCGATTTTAAAGTACCGGGCAAAGGACGTCTCACCATCAAGTTCGAGGGCGACGACGGCACGGTGATCGAGAAAGAAGTGTTTCAGTTCAAAGAGCCCGGCGTCGCGATGTCGATGTACAATCTCGATCAATCGATCCGCGACTTCGCCCGCGCTTCGATGAATTATGGATTGAACCGCAAATACCCGGTCTATCTCTCGACCAAGAACACGATCCTCAAAGCCTATGACGGACGTTTCAAGGATATTTTCCAGGAAGTCTACGACAAGGAATTCGCCGACAAATTCAAGGCGGCGGGGATCACCTACGAGCATCGGCTCATCGATGACATGGTCGCGGCCTGTCTCAAATGGTCGGGCGGCTATGTCTGGGCCTGCAAGAATTATGACGGCGATGTGCAGTCGGACACCGCGGCGCAGGGCTTCGGCTCGCTCGGACTGATGACATCCGTGCTAATGACGCCGGACGGCAACACGGTCGAAGCGGAAGCCGCGCACGGCACGGTGACGCGTCACTATCGCCAGCATCAGCAGGGCAAGGAAACGTCAACGAACTCGATCGCCTCGATCTTCGCCTGGACGCGCGGTCTCGCCCATCGTGCCAAGCTCGACAACAACGCCGAATTGAAGCGCTTCGCCGAGACCTTGGAGAAAGTCTGCGTCGATACGGTTGAGGCCGGCCATATGACGAAAGACTTGGCGCTGCTCGTCGGTCCCGACCAGAAATGGCTATCGACGACGGGCTTCCTCGACAAGGTCGACGAGAACTTGAAGAAAGCGATGGCGGCGTAAACCAAGGCGCGCAATCGCATAGGACTCAGCGGGAGATCGCGAATGCGAAGCGAGCGTCTCTTTGCAGCAGCTCTCGCGGGCTGGTTTGTCGCGGCAAACCAGTTCCAGCCTGTCCGGGCGGAAACGAACAAAGCGGTTTACGAAAAAGCCGCGCAATATAAAGGCCCGGCGCTCCAGCTGCTTGAGAAGCTTGTAAACATTGATTCGGGAAGTGGCGACGGCAAGGGCCTGAGCGCGGTCGGCGCGCTCGTCACGGACGAACTGAGGAATTTGGGCGCCCGTATCGAAACCTACCCGACGCCAGCGCCGGCCGGCGGCGACAATATCGTTGCGACTTTCACCGGCAGCGGGAAGGCCAAGATACTGCTCGTGGCGCACATGGATACTGTGTTCGGCCCAGGCACTGTTGCGGCGCGGCCATTCCGCATCCAGGATGGCCGTGCATACGGGCCGGGCGTGATGGACGACAAGGGCGGGATTGTCATCGCGCTCTACACGCTCAAAATCTTGAAAGATCTGAATTACGCTAATTACGCGCAGATCACTTTGATGCTGAACACCAATGAGGAGACCGGCTCGCTTGCCTCCCGGCTACTGATCGAAAGGCTGTCCAAAGAACACGACGTCGATCTCAATCTCGAGCCGGGACGGCCGGCCGACGGACTCGTGGTCTGGCGCAAAGGCTCAGGAAAAATCGAATTGGAAATAAAGGGCAAAAGTGCGCATGCAGGCGTCGCGCCGGACAGTGGCCGGAATGCCGCGATGGAACTCGCGCATCAGATTTTGCAATTGAGCAAACTTGCCAATCGCGACCTCGGAACCACAGTGAATTTTACAGTTTTGAAAGCGGGCGAGCGGTCGAATATCATTCCAGATCATGCAACCGCGCAAGCCGACGTGCGTGCGCTTGTTCCCGAGGAATTCGACCGTCTCGAAAAGGACCTGTCTGCCACCTCTCAAAACAAGCTTATTTCTGACACCGAGGTTAAGGTCAGTTTGGATCGCCACTTTCCAACTATGCCGAAAAACGCCGCAACAGAGGGTTTGGCTTTAAAGGCGCAGGCGATTTATGCCGAATTGGGCAAGAAGCTTACACTTGAGGGAAGCGGCGGCGCATCCGATGCAAGTTTCGCCGCTGGGGTGTTCAAGCCGACGCTGGACGGCCTCGGCATTGTCGGCGGTGAGATTCACACCGCGCAAGAATACGCTGAGATAGAGAGCATCGTCCCGCGGCTCTATCTGCTCTCCCGTATGATCATGGAACTGAGTTCCGCGGAGCCTTAACTCCAAGTCCGAAATAGTTTGAGAAGAATCTAGCGGCGACACCACGGCTATGCCCGGCCGGTGCGGCTCGCGCCGTCCCTGGCGACTTGGTTATTCGGCGCGAGGACGAGGGCGCGCTGATAGGATTCCGCTGCTTTCTGGCGATTGCCGGCGCGCTCGTAAGCAAGGCCCAAACCGGCCCATGCATCGGCATTCTTGTTGTCGACGTTGAGCGCGGCGTTGAAATCCTCGATCGCCTGATCGTTCTTGCCCGTGGCGACAAGGCTCTGGCCGCGCGCCTGGTATGGCGCCGCCGCGAAAGGATCGCGGTCGATTGCATTGTCGAAATCGGTGATGGCGCGGGGATTGTCACCTTGGCGCTGATAGATCAGGCCGCGGGCATGGAAGGCCTGTGCGTTTTCCGGATTGAGCCGGATCGCCTGGTCGAGATCCCTGAGGGCCTGGTCGAGCGCGCCCTGCGAACGCAGGAGATTGGCGCGGCCGAGATAGGCCGGCGCGTGCTGCGGATTGGCCTGAATGGCGTGATCGAAATCGGCGAGCGCGGCATCCTCGCGCTTCATCGACCGGTAGGCGAGCGCGCGATTCGTGTACGCGGCCGCGTTGTTCGGATCGACTTTGATGGCCGCGGTGAAGTCGGCGATTGCCTCCTGGTAGCGTGCGACCCGGGCGTACGCGACACCGCGGGTGTTATACGCCTCCGGCGTCGGATTGCGCTTCACGACATCGGAGAGCGAGGCGAGATTGGCCGAAGCAGCGGTCGGGTCCGTATCGACCACCTCGGCGACGCCTGTACGCGGCGTGCCGATCGTCTCGGAACAGGCGGCGAGGCCGAGTGTCATCAGGCCGAGCGCGCCAAATGCAGCGCTCCGAATCAGAATGGGGCGGACCGCTCGATCCGTGACCTTCGCTGCTGGGCTCATGGGAAATCCTATCCGCCGCAACGGATTGACAAATCGTTGGACCGCCAAAAGGCCCAATCAATCTGGCAATAATGGGACCCCGTTCAGTAAAGCAGCGGGTATAGCGCGGATTTTCCGGGAGATCCGCGGTCCGGCGGATTAGCGGGCGGCCCCGAGCAAGGTCGGTTTCGGCTTCATCGGCAGAAGCCCCTCGCGCTGCATCTTCTTGCGCGCGAGCTTGCGGGCGCGGCGGACTGCCTCGGCCTTTTCGCGGGCGCGCTTCTCGGAAGGTTTCTCGTAGTGACCGCGCAGCTTCATCTCGCGAAAGATGCCCTCGCGCTGCATCTTCTTCTTCAGCGCCTTCAGCGCCTGATCGACATTATTGTCGCGGACGAGAACCTGCACGCTTGCTTCCTGGCCTGGGCAACGAGCCCGAATTGGAGATGAAGAAAGACGCGGCGCTTGCGGCGCGCCTCGCCGGAGCCGCGGGCCTTAGCAGAAGAGGGTGAATCTGGCAAGCTGCGGAGCCTGTTTGACACGGCTCCGGGGCCTCGGCATTAGGACCGCGCACCGTCCCCTGAAGCGCGACGCCTCACCCGGAAATCCAGGCCAAATCTCCATGTCGCGCCTCGTCATGAAATTCGGCGGCACGTCCGTCGCCAACATCGAGCGCATCCGCAACGTCGCCCTGCATGTGAAGCGCGAGGTCGATGCCGGCCACCAGGTTGCGGTCGTCGTCTCTGCGATGGCCGGCAAGACAAATGAGCTCGTCGGCTGGTGCCGCGAGGCCGCGCCGCTCCAGAACGGATCGGAATATGACGCGGTCGTCGCTTCGGGCGAGCAGGTCACGTCCGGCTTGCTGGCGCTTGTCCTCGAAGAGATGGGCATCTCCGCCCGCTCCTGGCAGGGCTGGCAAATCCCGATTCTGACCAGCGATGCGCACGGGTCCGCCCGCATCGAATCGATCGACGGCGCCGAGATCGTCCGCCGCATGGATCGCTACAACGAGGTCGCGGTCGTTGCTGGCTTTCAGGGCATGCACAAGCCGACCGGCCGCCTCACCACCCTTGGGCGCGGCGGCTCCGACACGAGCGCGGTGGCGATTGCCGCCGCCATCCACGCGGAGCGTTGCGACATCTATACCGACGTCGACGGCGTCTACACGACCGACCCGCGCATTGTGCCGCGCGCGCGGCGGCTCGAGCGTGTCGCCTTCGAGGAAATGCTGGAAATGGCCTCGCTCGGCGCCAAGGTGTTGCAGGTGCGCTCCGTCGAGCTCGCCATGCTCTATAAAGTGCCGACTTACGTGCGCTCGTCCTTCGACGATCCCGCGGCGCCCGGCACCGGCACGTTGATCTGCCAGGAGGAGGACATCGTGGAGCAACAGGTCGTCACCGGCATCGCCTTCTCGCGCGACGAGGCGCAGATCACGTTGCGCCGCGTTGCTGACAAGCCGGGCGTCGCGGCCGGCATTTTCGGGCCGCTCGCCGAAGCCAACATCAATGTCGACATGATCATCCAGGTCGTCTCCGACGACACGACAACGACCGATCTCACCTTCACGGTCGGCACCGCCGATTACGAACGCGCCCGCGGCATTCTCGAATCGCGGCGCGGCGAGATCGGCTATGCCGACATGCAGGGCCAGACCGAGGTTGTCAAAGTCTCGGCGATCGGCACCGGCATGCGCAGCCATGCGGGCGTCGCCGCGCGTGCCTTCCGCGCGCTCGCCGAGAAGGGCATCAACATTCGCGCCATCACGACCTCGGAGATCAAGTTTTCCGTGCTGATCGACGCGGCCTATACCGAGCTTGCGGTCCGCACGCTGCATTCGCTGTATGGGCTCGATAAAGCGGCGTGATGCGGACCGCGTGACTCCCGCCGCGCAACATCGTTCGAGAGCGCGCACTGGGAGGTGCGCGGTCCGGCACGACAAAAGTGCGACAAGGCTAAGCTTTGCGCCTGCTTCCCGCTGTCCCATAATTGCTCCAATCACCGATCGCTGGCGAAGCCGTTGTCGGGCTAGAAATACACGGGAGGAAGAGAATGGCAGAGCATCTCCACGAGGTCAGCGCGGATTGGAAAAGCCGCGCCTATCTCGATCAGGGAAAGTATGAGGATTGGTATCGCCGCTCGATCGCCGATCCGAACGCTTTCTGGGCTGAGCACGGTAAGCGCATTGATTGGACGAAGCCGTTCACGAAGGTGAAGAATACGAGCTTCGGCCCGGGGAACGTCTCGATCAAATGGTTCGAGGACGGCACGACCAATGTCGCTTATAATTGCATCGACCGCCATCTCGAGAAGCGCGGCGACCAGGTTGCCATCATCTGGGAAGGCGACGATCCGAACGAGTCGCGCAAGATCACCTATCGTGAACTGCACGATCAGGTGTGCCTGTTCGCCAACATCTTGCGCAATCGCAATATTGGCAAGGGCGACACTGTCACGATCTACATGCCGATGATTCCGGAAGCCGCATACGCAATGCTTGCCTGTGCGCGCATCGGCGCGGTGCATTCGGTGGTATTCGGCGGCTTCTCGCCGGATTCGCTTGCAAGCCGCATCGAGGGCTGCAAGTCGCGCGTCGTCATCACTGCGGACGAAGGCTTACGCGGTGGCCGCAAAGTACCGCTCAAGGCGAATGTCGATGCGGCGCTCGCAAAGGCCGGCAATATCGTCGAGCAGGTGATTGTCGTGAAGCGCACAAGCGCGGCCGTCGACATGGATCCTGTACGCGACGTTTATTACCACGATGCTGCGAGCGTGCTCACGCATGAATGCCCATGCGAAGAGATGAATGCAGAAGATCCGCTGTTCATCCTCTACACGTCCGGCTCGACCGGCGCGCCGAAAGGCGTCGTGCATACGACCGGCGGCTATCTCGTCTATGCCTCGATGACGCATCAATACGTTTTCGATTATCACGATGGCGACATTTATTGGTGCACGGCGGACGTCGGCTGGGTGACTGGCCACAGCTACATCATCTACGGCCCGCTTGCGAACGGCGCGACGACGCTGATGTTCGAGGGCATTCCCAATTATCCCTCGATCTCGCGCTTCTGGGAGGTCGTCGACAAGCACAAGGTCAACATCTTTTACACCGCGCCGACGGCGATCCGCTCGCTCATGGGCGCCGGCGAAGAGCCGGTGAAGAAGACGAGCCGCAAATCGTTGCGTCTCCTCGGTTCTGTCGGCGAGCCGATCAATCCGGAAGCGTGGGAATGGTATTGGCGGGTGGTCGGCGACGGCCGCTGCCCCATCGTCGACACGTGGTGGCAAACCGAGACCGGCGGAATCATGATCACGCCGCTGCCCGGCGCGATCGCGCAAAAGGCGGGATCGGCAACAAAGCCGTTCTTCGGCGTGAAGCCGGAAATTGTCGACGCAGACGGCAAGATCCTTGAAGGCGCGTGTGAAGGCAATCTCTGCATTGCAGAGTCTTGGCCAGGTCAGATGCGCACGGTCTGGGGCGATCACGAGCGTTTCGTGCAGACTTATTTCTCGACCTACAAAGGCAAATATTTCACCGGCGACGGCTGCCGCCGCGACAAGGACGGCTATTACTGGATCACTGGGCGCGTCGACGACGTGATCAATGTTTCCGGCCATCGCATGGGCACTGCGGAAGTTGAAAGCGCATTGGTCGCACACGACAAAGTGTCGGAAGCCGCCGTTGTCGGTTTCCCGCACGACATCAAAGGCCAAGGCATCTACGCCTATGTGACGTTGATGTCTGGCGAGAAGCCTTCCGACGCACTACGCAAGGAACTCGTTGCTTGGGTACGCAAGGAGATCGGGCCGATCGCCTCGCCCGATGTCATCCAGTTCGCGCCCGGTCTGCCGAAGACGCGTTCGGGCAAGATCATGCGCCGCATCTTGCGCAAGATCGCCGAGAACGAGTTCGGCGCGCTCGGCGATACGTCGACGCTCGCCGATCCCACGGTGGTCGACGATCTCATCAAGAACCGGAACGCTGCATGAAGTTGAGCCGCGCGGTCGGACTGCGTCTGTCTTTCAGCATCGCTCTTGGTTGTGCGATCGCGGGCTTTGTAACATCGGCGGCGGCGCAGAAGGCTGACGCCGCCACGGAGGTGCAGGCTGTCAGCACTGCGCTGAACACATTTTATAAGGCCGCGAAGAAGCCAGATGTCGGCGATCTCATCGCGCGATGGGAACGATTGGCGGCAACCGATCAACCGCCGGCGCTCGCGCCGATGCTCGGCTTTCTCGCGGCCTATTTCGAAAAAAATCCAGCGCAGATCGATCGCGTTGCAAATCATCCATTCGCCCGCAAGGGCCAAACGGTCGTGTTGATCTCCCTTGCAGCGGCCGGTCACGATGCTGATGCGCGCCGCATCGCCGCGAAATGGCACTGGAGTGACGCGGAGATCGCGAAGCTCGGCGAGATCAAGCCGCTTTCCGCTCTCGTGCCGGAAGGCCCAAGCGATCTCGACACTTTGTGGGGCGCGGCTTTCGCAACCGGCGATCCGGCCTATGTGCGGAAAATCTACGATTATTATGCCAGCGTCGCCAACGATCCGAAGGTCGAATTCGGCGACATCGTTCGTGTGATCGAAGCGCGCCGCAACAACAAGCTGGAATCGCTGCGCGGTATCGGCGAACGTTATTCGCCTGAAATGGCGCAAAAGATCGTCATTGCTGCCTCGGCGATCTGGTCGCTTATGGCGAACGCGACGGCGCACCCTTTTGTCAAAGCCGAGCTCGATCGCGTCGAGAAGGACGGCGCAACAACCAATGCCGTCAAAGCGATGGTCGCGCTCAGACAGCCGCAATAAAACACTTGCAGAAAGAGGCCCGGCTCACGCCGGACCTCTCAGCGACTCATCAATAGTCGGGGTATCCGTATCCATACCCGCTGCACGAATACGATCCGTAGCCGTAGTAATCGTCATAGGGATCGCATCCGTAGGCGTACGGATATCCGTACCCGTAGCCGTAAGCGGCGGTGCCGACGAGGGCCGCAGCCGCGAGTCCGGCGCCGAAGCCAAAGCCGCGATGACGGAAGCCGCGATTGAAGGCGAAGTTACGTCCGGCAAAGCCGGGACGAACACCCGCAAAACCCGGCGCAAAGCCGCGTGCAGCAATGCCTGGGCTTGCTGCAACGCTGCGCCCGGTGAACATCGGGCCGGCGCCGAAACTGCGGCCAGCAAAGCCGGCGCCGCCAAACCCGCGCGCACCGAATCCGCCGCCGCCGAAGCCGCGAGCGCCGAAGCCGCCGCCGCCAAAGCCGCCCTTAAACGCCTGCGCCTCGGTCGAGGCCATGGCGATCGCGCCGCCGAATGTCACTGCCGCAACGCTGGCGATGCCAAGCTTTCTCAGTTTGTCTTTAGTCCTATGTTCCTCGTTCCTCGAGGGCCCTCGTCTTCGAAACGGTGCGCAAGCGGCGGGGTTTCGTACGCCTGGAGAGCGCATGTCAGATTTGAATGGGTGGGCTGGCGGGACGCGATACGCCGGCTTCAGCGCTCCGCGACGCAACGGCAGCTTTTTTGCGTCGCTACGGTGACAGCTTAACCGTTGTGCGGGTGCAACACGTAACGATTTCTTAAGGTTAAAGCTTAACTGTGACGCAGAATGCTCTTCGGCGGAATCGTGACCTTCGGTAAGGGTTAACGACGTCCAGCTAAGCTGGAAGCCGTCTCAACCGGAGTTTGGATTCGTCCCATGATCAATCTTCGTCTTCGTGCGGCTTTGGCTGTCGCTGCCGTCGGCGCCGCTGTCTCGCTCGCCTCGTCTGTCGCATCAGCCGGGGAAGCCCGTGTGGTTCTGCGCGGCGCGGAGGACTACCCCGCCGGCACCATCGTCATTCGCGCCCGCGAGAAGAGACTCTATTACACGCTCGGTGACGGCACCGCGATCCGCTACCCCGTCGCCGTCGCCAAACACGGCAAGGAATGGCAGGGCTATGCCAAGATCAACGGCAAGTACCTCAATCCCGATTGGGCGCCGCCTCCAGTCGTGAAGCGCGATCACCCCGAACTGCCGAGCCTGATCAAGGGCGGTTCGCCGGGTAATCCGATGGGCGTCGCCGCGCTGACACTCGATCGCGACGAGATTGCGATCCACGGCACCACCAACAAGATGCGTGCGTCGGTGGGAACCTCGGCCTCCTACGGCTGCATTCGCATGCTGAACGAGGACGTAAGCGATCTCTTTTCGCGTGTCAGCGTCGGCACGCCGGTCGTGATGGTCTACTGACGTTCAGAGAAAACTCTGCGGGTCGACATCGACGTCGACCCGTATTCCGCCACGCGCGTTGGGTGTGTCAGTCAGCACGCGGCGAAGGAAAGCCTGGATGTCGAGGCGTCTTGGCGCCTTCACCAGAATCCGGAAGCGGTAGCGCCCGCGCACCATGGCGATCGGCGCTTCCGCAGGTCCAAGTACCAGGACGTCGTTTGCTTGGGGCAAGCCGCCGGCCGGTGCGACGGCAAACCCATCCTCCATCGGCAAGGAATAGGCGGCCCGCACCAGCGCACGCGCATGCGCTTCGGTCGCGAGGCGGTCCGCCCCAGACACGATCAGCGCCGCCAGCCGTCCGAATGGCGGCAGCCCGGCTTTCAGGCGCACTTCGATCTCTTCGGCGTAGAAGCGTGCCGCCTCGCCCGAGATGAGCGCCTTCATCACGGGATGATCCGGCTGATACGTTTGCACAAGCCCGCGTCCCGGCCGGTCGCCGCGTCCGGCGCGGCCCGTCACCTGATTCAATAGCTGGAACGTGCGCTCGGTCGCACGCGGATCGCTGCTCGACAGACCGAGATCGGCATCGATCACGCCGACCAGAGTCAGCGACGGAAAATTATGGCCCTTTGCGACGAGCTGCGTTCCGATGACGATGTCGAATTCGCGCTGCGCAATCGCATCGATCTCGCGCCGCAGCCGCTCGTTGCCGCCGGGAAAGTCCGAGGAAAGGACAAGCGTGCGTGCGTCAGGAAAGGTAAGCGCCACTTCCTCCGCAAGACGCTCGACGCCGGGGCCGCAGGCGGCAAGCGAATCGGGCGTCTCGCACGCGACGCAGACATCCGGGCGCCGCTCGACATGCCCGCATTGATGGCAGATGAGTGCGCGCCGAAAACGATGTTCGACAAGCCACGCCGTGCAATGCGGACATTGATGCCGGTGACCGCAAGCACGGCAGACGGTGAGCGGCGCGTAGCCGCGCCGATTTAAAAAGAGCAGCGCCTGCTCGCTACGCGCAAGCGTATCGCCAACCGCGTCGCGCAAGACAGGTGACATCCATCGTCCGCGCGGCGGCGCATCGCGGCGCAGATCGATTGCGGCGAGATCAGGCAGCACACGGCCCGCATGGCGGCTCGTCAATTCGAGATGACCGTAGCGTCCCTGCGCCGCGTTCACGCGCGTTTCGATAGACGGCGTCGCCGAGGCGAGCAGCACTGCGGCGCCTTCGATTTGGCCGCGCACCACCGCCATGTCGCGCGCATGATACGTGACGCCGTCCTCCTGCTTGTAGGCGGACTCATGTTCCTCATCGACGACGATGAGCCGTAGCCGCTCGAACGGCAGGAACAAAGCCGAGCGCGCGCCGGCAACGACGCGCACTTCGCTCGATGCGACGCCCGACCAGATGCGGGCGCGCCGGCGGCTTGAGACACCCGAATGCCATTCCGCCGGGCGCACGCCGAAGCGGTGCGCGAAGCGGTCGAGGAATTGGCCGGTGAGCGCGATTTCCGGCATCAGGATCAGCACTTGGCCGCCGGTTGCGAGCGCTGCGGCGACGGCTTCGAAATAGACCTCCGTCTTGCCCGAGCCGGTGACGCCTTCGAGCAAGGTCGTCGAGAAACCGCCGCGCGCGACCGTAGCCCGGAGCGAATCGGCGGCCTCGGCTTGGGCGGCATCGAGGAGCGGCTCGGCGAAGGCGATGTCGGGCGAAAGCGCGACGGGTTCACGCGCCATCAGTATGGTTTCGAGCGCGCCCTCATCGATCAATCCGTCGATAACGCCGCTCGAACAGGCGGCAGCCTCGGCCAGCGCCGATTTGCGGAAGGCGAGACCGCCTTCTGCCGCTTTGAGCACCCGCGCCCGGGCTGGCGTCATCCGCAGCGTGTCGTCTTCGCGTGGGCGATTGGCAAGCCGAACACCGACACGCGGCGTCTCGCCCTCGTCGGTTTCGGGAATGCGCGAGACCATGCGCAGCACCATGCCGCGCGGCGCCAAGGTGTAGCGGGCGATCCAATCAATAAAGCGCCGGAGCTTTTCGTCGAGCGGGGGCAGGTCACGCCGGCCAATGATCTCCTTGAGATTACCGCCGCCACGCGAACGCTTCACTGACCAAACAATGCCAGTCGTCTCGCGTGTGCCGAGGGGCACGGTGACGAAATCGCCGGGCGCGATGGGAAGCCCCGCCGGCATGCAGTAGGAATAAGCAGTGTCGACCGCGACCGGCACCAGCACGTCGGCGATCTCAGCCAGTCCTGGCTCGCTCGTTGCGTCTTCCGGCTCAAGCACCGATTCGAG
>JAFAVH010000424.1 GCA_019242655.1 Methylobacteriaceae bacterium | reverse complement strand
GTGCGACGGGGCCGAGGTTACGACCATCGAGGGCCTGGAGCGGGACCCGGTGATGGCGCGCTTGCGGCAGGCGTTTTCGCAACATCACGCGCTGCAATGCGGCTATTGCACGCCCGGCATGCTCGTCTCGGCGCGCGATCTCGTCGTGCGATTGCCGGAGGCGGACGCGCAGCAAATTCGCGTAGCGATGAGCGGCAATCTTTGCCGCTGCACCGGTTATGTCGGCATCATCCGCGCGGTACAGATGACCATCGCCGAGCGGCGCGCACGCGGCATCGCGCCGGTGCATGGCGGCGGCCGCACGGCGCTCGGCCCGGTCGGATCGCGGCACGCGCTCGCAACGCAGCGGGCCGCTCGCCGCGACCAGGCGGAGCCCGGCGTTGCCGGTGCCGAAATCGTCCCGCAAACACTCGATCCGAACTGGGAGCCGCAGGCCTCTTTCGAGCAGAGTTTCGTCGTGCGCCATCCCTTGCAGAAGGTGTGGGAATTTTTCGGCCGCATCGGCGAAGTTGCCGCCTGCTTGCCGGGAGCGTCGATCAAGGAGGCCGCCAACGATCGCGCTAGCGGCCAGATCCGGGTGAAGCTCGGACCGATATCCGCCGAATTCCGCGGCGTCGCGCAAATCGAGCGTGACGAGCCAACGCATTCCGGCCGCATCCAGGGTGCCGGAACGGATGCGCGCAGCAATTCGGCGACGCGCGGCGATCTTCGCTACCACCTCCACGCGCTCGACGAAGGCTCGACACGCGTCGATGTCACGATCGGCTACCGCCTGACCGGAATGCTCGCCCAGTTCGGCCGTGCCGGGCTCGTGCAGGATGTCGCGGCGCGGCTTACCGCCGCTTTCGCGCTGAACGTCGAAGCGCGATTGAGCGGGCATGCTCAACCCGCGGCCAATGCTTCACTGAGCTTCGGTGCGCTGATCGGCCCGATGATTGCCGAGCGCGCGCGTGGCATCTGGCGCAGCTTGCTCAGCTGGCGGCGCTAGCAGGCGGGCCGCAAACATTGTCTCGCCTCAGCCGAGGTAATATAGAGTGCGGCAAGCTGCGGCTCCGCGAAGGGGTCTTGCAACTTGCCTCCTGCAACTGACGGAAGACGATGACGAACTCGATCAACCTCAACGCGGATATGGCGGAAGGTTTTGGCGCCTACGACATCGGCAATGACAGCGAATTGTTGAAGGTGATCCGCTCCGCCAACATCGCCTGCGGCTTTCACGCCGGCGACCCCTTAACGATGCGGCGCGTCGTCGAAGGCGCGAAGAAGGAAGGTGTCAGTATCGGGGCGCATCCAGGGTTTGACGATATCTGGGGCTTTGGCCGCCGCCGCATCGACATGAAGCCGAGCGATCTCGAATATATGATCGCCTACCAGATCGGTGCGCTGCAGGCGCTTGCCGCCTATTCCGACGTCAAGGTGACGCACCTGAAGCCGCACGGCGCACTCAACAACATGGCGGCCGAGAACAAGGATTATGCGCTGGCAATCGGCCGCGCGATCAAAGCGGTCGATCGCAACATCATCTATGTCGCGCTGATGGGCTCCGAGATGGAGACAGCAGGCCACGAGCTCGGGCTGAAAGTCGCGCGCGAAGGTTTCTGCGACCGCCAATATGACGACGATGGCAATCTCACCTCGCGCAAAATTCCAGGGTCGGTCTATCACGATCCGGAGATCGCGAAGAAGCAAGTGCTCGAGATGGTGCTCAACAAGACGATCGTCTCGCGCAACGGCAAGCGCATTCCGTGCGAGGTCGACTCACTCTGCGTGCACGGCGACGAGCCGACGGGCGTTGCCGTCGCGAGCGCAGTGCGCAAGGGCCTCGAAGAAGCCGGCGTGAAAGTTGTTCCCTTGACCGAAATGTCGTTCGGCCGATGAGTCGAATTGCCGAGGAGATGGTGGTTGCGCCGGAGATCGCCGATCCGGCGCGGTTGCGGGCCGCGGTCGGGCGCGCGCGCGAGTTCGGCGTGGTTCTGCCGACATTAAGCGAGCTCGCAAATCCGCCTTCTCAAAATCTCGAACGCGTCGATCCAGACGAGCCGCGTTCGGACAATCTGTGGCGCGTGAACTGGTATAACGGCATAGACAGGCGCAAGCGCGCCGATGTACCGGGGCATATCGTTCTGCCGGAAGCGCTGACCGGCGTGAAAGCACCGATCGTCGTGCTTCTCGGCTGCCGCTTTCCGATGATTGGCGCGCACAAGGTTTTGCCGGCCTATGCCGGACTCGCGCAGCGTCTCGCGACGGGCCGTTTCGATCCGGCAGAGCACAAAGCGATCTGGCCCTCGACGGGCAATTATTGCCGTGGCGGCGTAGCGATCTCGCGCATTCTCGGCTGCCGCGGAGTCGCGGTACTTCCGGAAGGCATGAGCCGCGAGCGCTTCGATTGGCTGGACAAATGGGTCGCCGGCCCCGCCGACATTATCCGCACGCCGGGCACCGAGAGCAACGTCAAGGAAATCTACGACAAGTGCGCCGAGCTCGAGAAAGATGAGACGAACGTCATCCTCAATCAATTCTCGGCCTTTTCGAATTATATGGCGCACTACACCTGCACCGGCGCGGCCTGCGAGCGTGTGTTCTCGCATGTGAATGCGGGCGGCAAACGCCGGCTTGCAGCGTTTGTTGCGGCCACCGGATCGGCCGGCACGTTGGCAGCCGGCGATCACCTCAAAGCGCGGCACGGCACGAAGATCGCCGCGGTCGAGGCGCTGGAATGTCCGACTATGCTCGAGAATGGCTATGGCGAGCACAACATCCAGGGCATCGGCGATAAACATATTCCGCTGATCCAGAACGTCATGAACATGGATGCGGTGATCGCCGTCTCGGATCGCGCGAGCGATCGGCTGAATCTACTGTTTGGCAGCGATGCCGGGCGCGATTACCTCGTAACGCGCCGCAAGCTCGACCGCGACCTCGTCGCCTCTTTTGCCGAGATCGGCATATCCGGCCTCGCCAATATCGTCGCGTCGATCAAGCTCGCGAAGCATCTCGACCTTGATGGCGATCACGTCGTGATGACCGTCGCAACCGATAGCGCGGAGATGTATGGGAGCGAGCGCGATAATTATCGCGCCAAACACTATCCAAGCGGCTTCGACGAGGTGAATGCCGGCGAGATTTTTGCTGGTTCGCTTGAGGCGATCACCGACGATCACATGCTCGAGCTTGGTCACCAGGACCGCAAGCGCATCTTCAATCTCGGTTATTACACCTGGGTCGAGCAACAGGGCGTGCGCTTCGAAGATTTTGAGAAGCGCAAGGATCAGTCCTTCTGGCGTGGGCTTGTCGACAGCATTCCCGCTTGGGACCGGCTGATCGAGAATTTCAACGAAGCAGCCGGCGTTTCACAGAGCCCAATGCGCAAGAGCGTCACCGCGTGAGCGAAACGCTGGTCAAACCCTATCTGCAGCTTCGCGAGGAGCTGTCGCGGCGCGACAAGAGCCTGCGCGAGAAGGTCGTCACGCTCGAAGAAGCGGCATCCTTCGTCCAGGACGGCGCCAGCGTCGGCATTGGCGGTTCGACCATGTCGCGCACGCCGATGGCGATGATCTGGGCACTTATCCGTGCGCGCAAGAAGCATCTTTCTTGCTCGCGCAGCATCGTATC
>JAFAVH010000055.1 GCA_019242655.1 Methylobacteriaceae bacterium | reverse complement strand
GCGCCGGCGCGATGGTGAAACTCGCGATCGAACTCGGCGCCAAGCGCGTCGAGATCGCGCACACCCAGTATTACGGTTGGGCGAAAACCAATCGCGCCGCGCTGCTGCCGTCGCGCGCCGATGCCGAACGCGCGATTGCCGAAGTCGAGGCGCTGCGGGAAGAACACAAGGGCGTGATCGTCATCGATCACGTCATCCCGGATTACCACGCGCATTTCCCCAAAGCGTGCATGGGCGGCTGGGCGCGCCGCACGCTGAACGTCACGCCGAGCGGCAAGGTTTTGCCGTGCCATGCGGCGGAGACCATTCCGGGGCTGGAATTCTGGAATGCGCGCGAGCACAGACTTGCCGACATCTGGTACGCGTCACCCGCCTTTCAGGCGTTTCGCGGCACCGACTGGATGGTCGAGCCGTGCCGTTCCTGTCCGCGGCAGGAGATCGATTTCGGCGGCTGCCGCTGCCAGGCGATGGCCCTGACGGGCGATGCGCGCAACGCTGATCCGGTGTGTCATCTCTCGCCGCATCATCATCGCGTCGAGGCGATCGTCAGCGAAGACACAGCCGACACGCCGCCGGACTATGTTTATCGCCGGCTGCAGCGAACACCCGCGCCCGTGGCCTGATCTTTTACACCAGTTGATGCTCGGCTGCGATGCGCACGAGATCCATCGCGGTACGCGCACCGAGCTTGCGCTTCAAGATCGAGCACGTATTGGCGACCGTCTTGTATGAGACGTGGATAAGATCGGCGATGTCGGCCATGCTCTTGCCGTTGCCTAGAAGGCGCAGAATCTCCAGCTCACGGCCGCTGAGATCGTTCAACGGACTGGCGCGGAGCGACAAGTTGTAGAAGGCGAGCTTCTGCGCCATTTCGGGCGGCAAGAACACGCCGTCGCCGGCGACAGTCCGCAAGGCTTCGACAAAGCGCGCGGGATCGCCGCTTTTCGGCAGAAACCCTTTGGCGCCAAATTCGATCGCGCGCGCGGCAAAGATCGGATCATCGTTCATGCTGAATATGATGATCCGCGCCGCAGGATCGTGACGCAGAATTCGCCGCAATAAGTCGAGGCCGGACAGTCCAGGGAGGTTTATGTCAATGACGGCGACGGCCGGCTTCGTCGCGAGATAACGCTGATAGCCGGATTCTCCGTCTGCGGCCTCCACGACCTCGATGTCCGTTTCGTCCGCCAGCATCGAGCGGCAGCCGGAAATGACGATGGGATGATCGTCGACGATAAGCACGTTCATGGCGCGAGTCTCAGCGCCGCATGTCCGTTGTCAAGCGTCGGCGCTGGCGGGTACCGCTGCATCGGCGCATAATGAGACGAATGTCGATGCTTTCGGGAGCCTCGCGATGCTTGGCCGACTCTCCATCCAGGAACGGCTCAACCTGATCTTCGGTGCGCTGCTCGCGCTAGCGCTCGGCATCAACATCGCAGGTTTGATTGCCAGCGCCGGTCCGCGGACGCGCGATGAAGCCGACAGCATCGTTCGGTTGTCGCAAGACTTCATTCAGACGGCGATCGCGAGCTTGCAGGAAGCACGCGATCCGGAACCGGCGCTGAAGCGGCTTATTTCCGGCCTGCGCGACATCCGCCACGTGCAAATCGCAGCCGACGGCGATCCAGATGCCGCTGCGCCATTGGCTCGCACGGAGGCCGAACGCAATGTTCCCCCTGGTTTTCCCGCTTGGCGCACCCGACGGTGGAGCGGGCGAGCGTCGACGCCACCATCCACGGCCGGAATTTCGGTCGGATTATCATCACGTCGAACCCGCTCGACGAGATCGCCGAAGTTTGGGACGCGGTGCGATTTGCGGCGATCGACGGCGCGCTGCTCGCCGCCGCTATTTTCCTCATGACAATGTGGCTTGTCAGCCGATCGTTGCGTCCGATCCGAAATGTCAGCGATGCGCTGGCGCGATTGCGCAACGGCGACTATTCCGTGCGGCTTAAACAGAACGGGCCGCCGGAATTCAGCGAAATGTCCGGCAAGCTGAATGCTCTGGCGGCGACCTTGCAGAGTGTCACCGATGCCAATCACCGCCTCGTGCAAAAGCTCATCCATGTGCAGGACGAAGAGCGCAAGGAGATCGCGCGCGACCTGCACGACGAGATAGGTCCGCATCTCTTTGCCATGCGCACGGCGACAGCGAGCCTGTTCACGCAAGCGAAGACGCCGCAAATCGATCCCGTGCGTATCGCGAAAGCATGCGAGCGCCTTGAGGAAAATGTCGCCTCTCTGCAGCTGCTCAATCGCGCGATGCTCAATCGGCTGCGTCCGACGGCGCTCCGCGAGCTCGGACTTAGCGACGCGCTGCGCGCGCTCGTCGCTTCGATATGCGAGAATCATCCCGATTTGCGCATAACCCTCGCGGCGCCCGAGACGCTGGCGGATTTAGACGAAACGACCGCGCTCACAATTTATCGCGTCGTGCAGGAAGGGCTGACCAACATCGTCAAACATGCCCGCGCCAAGAATGCGCATATTGTCATTACGCAGGAGCGAGAGTCGTTGCGCATTCGCGTAGACGACGATGGTATTGGCGTAAGCATCGACCAAGCCCGCGGATTAGGCCTGCTCGGGATGAGCGAACGCCTGCGTTCGCTGAAGGGGACACTTGAAGTGATTCGTCGCAAAAGCGGTGGAACGGCTCTCGAGGCACGCTTGCCGTGTGTTCCCGACGCCACATCCTTTTAAAAACGAAAAGTTCGGGAAAATATCCCGATCAATATGGGAAACGATCCCGGATCAACCGCCAAAAACGGGAGGTTGCGCGCAATTGAGTCATACTTAACACTTTACAGTCGGCCGGTAGACAGCGGAACGCGGTGCAACCGCATTTCCCACCGCACGTCTGCCGGCCGCGGCTATTTCTGCAGCGGTCGAGGAGGAAAACCAAGAATGTGATCCTGCCAAGCAGGACCCGAGGAGTGCAGCCGATGCGTCGGTCTTTAGGGGCCCTTCTCTTTTCGTGTGCACTCAGCACGCTGGCTTCTCCGCTCATTGTCAGCAGCCTTCACGCGCAGCAGACGCTGCCGGAAATCGATATCGTTAGTCCCTCGCCGCTGCCGGCACGGCGGATCGTGCGGCCGAGCCGGCCCGTCGTCGAAACCGAGGCGGCGCGTCCGCGCGAGGTCGTGCGTGTCAATCGTGGCGCGCGGTCAAGAGCAGCGAGAGGCCGCATTCGTGTCGCGCGGCGGCCCGCTGCCGCACCTGCGATTGCCGCCCCGGCCGCGCCCGCCGCTACCCCTGTTGTCAGCGAGCCCGCATCGGCCGGCGGCATCGATCGGTCAAAGATTCCTGCCAACGTGCAGGTCGTCACCTCGCAAGACATCGAGCGCACGGGCTCGCCCAATCTCATTGACGCTTTGGACCGGCGTCTATCGAGCGTCTCGGTGACCGACGTCGCCGGCAATCCATTCCAGGCGACGCTCTCGTATCGCGGTTTTGACGCATCGTCTGTTCCCGGCACGCCGCAGGGACTTGCAGTCTACCAGAACGGAATCCGCATCAACGAAGCGTTCGGCGATGTCGTCAATTGGGACCTGATCCCGACCATCGCGATCGATCGCACCGTGGTTTTCACCAACAATCCGGTCTTCGGTCTCAACGCGCTTGGCGGCGCGATCTCGATCGAAATGAAGAACGGCTTTACCTGGCAAGGCACCGAATTCGATCTTCGCGGCGGCTCGCGCGGCAGGGCGATGGCGACCGCGCAATCCGGTCAGCAGGTCGGCAATTTCGCCACCTATGTCGCACTCGAAGGCATCAACGATCAGGGTTACCGCCAGTTCTCGCCGTCCTATGTCCGGCGCATGTACGGCGATCTTGGCTATCGCGCCGAAGACGTCGAACTGCATCTCAATGTCGGGTCGGCCTCGAACTTTTTCGGCGCGACGGCGCCGGTTCCGATTCAGCTACTGCAGCAGGATTACTCGGCGGTCTACACGACACCGCAGACGACGCGGAACGTCTTTGGGCAGATCGCGCTCAACGGCACGTATAATATCACGCCGACATTAGCGCTGCAGGGAAACGTTTATTTCCGCAGCCTCAAACAGAACCACATCGACGGCAATACAACCGACTTTGCGCCGTGCAATGACGGCAGCGGTCTTTTATGCGACAATGCCGGCAATCCGACGAGCCTGCCCGATGCATTTGGCGGTGCGCAGCTCGGCTCCCTCGACCGCACCTTCACGCGCTCCGGCCGAGCCGGCGGCACCGTGCAAGCGACGAGCACCGAAAAGATTGCCGACCACGGCAACCAGTTTATCTTCGGGCTGAGTTACGATCGCGGCTGGACACAGTTCAACGCGTTCAGCGAGCTCGGCATCATCAATCCAAATCTGACCGTGTCGGGCACGGGCCTGATCATCAACGAACCGGCGAGCGACGTCTCTCCTGTGTCGCTTCGTGCGGTCAACACCTATTACGGCGTCTACGCGCTCGATACGTTCGACATCACGCCGGCTTTGACCCTCACTGCCGGCGCCCGCTACAACTTGGCGAAGATCGATCTGCACGACCAGATCGGCACGGCGCTGACAAGTTTCGCCAGCTACGGCCGGATCAATCCAGTCACCGGACTCACCTTCAAGATTCTGCCCAACTTGTTGATCTACGGCGGATATTCCGAGGCGAACCGCGCGCCGACACCGCTTGAGAACGGCTGCGCCGATCGCAGCCAACCCTGTCTCATCGACAATTTCCTCGTCGCCGATCCGGCGCTGAAGCAGGTCGTCTCGCGCACCGTCGAAGCGGGATTGCGCGGCAATTTCGATGTTTCGTTCTTCGGTCCCGGCAAGATCAACTGGAATGTCGGCGGGTTCCGCACCTACAATTTCAACGACATCCTGAATGTTCCTTCGGCGATCGCCGGCCGCGGCTTCTTCGAGAATGCCGGCGATACGCGGCGTCAAGGCATCGAGGCAGGGATCAGCTACACCGACGCGAAGCTCTCCGCTTACGCGAATTACTCGCTGGTCGACGCAACGTTCCGCAGCAATATCCAGCTTGCCTCGCCATTCAATCCGTTTGCCGATGCAAACGGCAATATCAATGTCGTGCCCGGGGATCGGCTGCCATCGATCCCGCGGCATCGGTTCAAGATCGGCGCTGATTATTTCGCGACCGACAAGTTTAAAGTCGGCGCCGACGCGGTGCTCGTCGGAAGCTCGTATCTCCGCGGCGACGAGATCAACGTATTGCCGCGCATTCCCGCTTATCAGGTCGTCAACCTGCACGCGTCGTATCAGATCGACAAGCATGTGCAGGTCTATGCGCTCGCCGAGAACCTCTTGAACCGGCATTACAGCACGTTCGGCACGCTGTTCGACACGCAGGCGATCGGATTCTTGCCGCTCACCGATCCGCGGACCGTGTCACCGGCGGCGCCGCTCAGCGTCTACGCGGGCTTCAAAGCGAAATTCTAAGTGTCGTTCGCTAACGCGCCGGCGCGCAATCGGCAAGGTCCTTATCCTCGACCGAGAATACCTTGCCGCTCTCTATCGCGACATTCGACACCGTGCAGGTCTTGCCGTTTTTGTAACCGATCTTGATGTCGTAGCGGCCGGGCGTCACGCCGGTGATCGGCAGCCGTTCGTCATGATCGACGCTGCCGTCCTTGTCGTTCTTGCATTGGTTCGGCCCAAATTTCCCGGACCCTGCGGGCGCGACACGGAGCTCAGTCACCGTCGCGGATGTGAGATTCCAGAAGCGAATCGGCTTCTCCGCTGCGAGCGCCATCGAAGCGACGCTGATTACGCCAAGCAGTGGGACAACAAGCAAAGCGGCAACAAGCCGTAGGGAAATTTGCGTTCGTGGAAGCCCTGACATGCCGCGCCTCACGCGCGAATGCTATTTCTTCTTTCCGTCGGGACCGAACTGCTCGATATATGCAAGCACGTTGTCGATATCGGTGTCCTTCGGCAGGCCGGCAAAAATCATTTTCGTTCCGGGAATCTTCGCTTTCGGATTCTTGATGTATTCGCGGAACGTCGCCTCGTCCCAGGTGATGCCGGAATTCTTGTTTGCGTCAGAATAACTGTAGCCGGGCGCCGTGCCGGAATGGCGGCCGATCAGGCCGTTGAGCTCGGGCCCGACCGCATTCTTCGCGCTTTCGCCGATCTGGTGACAGATCTTGCATTTGGCAAAGACCTTCTCGCCTTCTGCGGCATCGCCCGCGGCATGGGCGAGACCAGCCGTGCCCGCAAGCAACGCGGCCGCGGCAAAAATCCTTGCAATGTGACCCATCGACATTTGACCCATCGACATTGACGCTCTCCCGGCGGCGTTGAGTTCGGCTCGCCCTGTGTGATCCGGCCCATGCCGTTTTATGATGCAGGGGCGGGGGCGGCAATGGCTGGCGCGGTCGATCGGATAAATCGCGACGCCGCGTGAGGCTCGCGCGGCGCGTGCCTATCGCGGATCAAAGCCGCCGCCGCGCGTGAAACGAAAGAGGGCTCCCGAAGGAGCCCCCTTTATTTCTGCGCTCAGTAGCAGCGCCGGATTTTTCTGATGATGACGCGATAGCCAATCCGCTTTTTCACGATCACGGTACGGCATCCGCCGCCGCCGATGACGACGCCATAGCCGCGACGATGACCGTAACGATACCCGCGGCCATAGCCGCGATCGCCGCCGCCGATGCGGACGTTGACATCCGCGCCGCCGCGCCGGTCGCCGCGCATTCCCTCGCGGCCGCGCATACCTTCGCCGCGCATTCCTTCGCGGCCCGCGCCGCCAGCACCCGTTGTCGCGGCACCGCCGCCACCACCGCCGCCAGTCCCGGCGCTACCGCCGCTCATGCCGCCGCCACCGCCGCCGCTCATTCCGCCGCCGCCGCCGCCGCTCGATTTGGCGCCGCCACTGCCGCTACCTGCACCGGTTCCACCGCCGCCGGTGCTGCCGCCACCGCCCGGCTGAGTGCCGCCAGCCGCGCCGCCGCCGCCACCGCCGGCTTGCGCGACTTGCAGAGACTTGGCGGCACCGGTGTCGTCAGATGAAAACGCGTATCCGGCAGCTGAGCTCAAAAGCAATCCGCCGATCGCAGTGAGTGCGATAGAGATCTTCCTCATTGGTTTCCTCCGCGTGTTTCCGCTCCTTACTCTAACTCACCGGCGTGCGACGCGAATTAACCGGTGTGAAAATGCAGTGCTGCAAAGAAGAGGCCTCGTGCGCGTTACGCGACGAGGCCCGTTCGTTTATCGAGCGATCAGCAGTCGGTTTTCTTAACCGTCTTCGAATCGCCCATGTCGTTTTCCTTGTGCACCGTTGTCGTCGAGCAAGGCGCGCTCGGTGCGACAACAGTTGTGCGATGCTCGACCGGCGGCGCACCGACCACAACGCCAACTCCCGGCGCGGCGTCGCGTTGAATGACTGTGGTTTCCGCGTAAGCGCCGCCGACCGACAACAGTACGGCTGCGCCGAACAATGCAAGTTTACGCATGTCGGTTTGTCTCCCTTGTGATTCGCGCCCGACAAACGCAAGCTAGTCGATATTGTTCCGCCCCGGTTCCCTGTCAGTTTTCGCTTGACCTCGGCCTTTTAACGCCACCGGTCGCGCGTCATCCCGCGGTCCTCGTTCCGTTCGTTGCGCAAGTACTCGATAAAGCGCCGCTTCTGCCCGTCATCGAGCGAGCCGTAGAAAGGCCCGGTCGCGTCGGCGAGCTTGCGCAAATCGCTGGCGCGGCCGGAAAGGTCGTCGGCTTCTCTGCGCATGTAGTCAACGATGTCCGGCATGCGGCTGCGATAGCGGTCGCGATCTCGATCGCGATCTCGATCTCTTGGGTCGTTGGAAGGTGCCGCGTTCGCGTCGCGCGGCGGCGGCGGCGCGTTGGCATCACGTGGCGGCGACGGCGCATTCGGGTCGCGCGGCGGAGGTGGCGCGTTGGGATCTCGCTGCGCGTCGGCTGCGGGCTGGTCGCGCTGGAAGTAACGGTTGGCGCGATTGACGCCGATGTCGTGCAGCGCAGTTTGCACGCTGCCCCAATTCTTTCCTTGATCGTCGTTCAAGCGCAGATCGGCTTTTAGCTTCGCTATACGAGCGTCGACTTGGTCGCCGATCTGGGTCGCGGTTGGCGGCTCGCGGTCGCGATATCGCTGCGCATTTGCCGGCAACGTACCGATCGCACCGCATGCGAGCGTAACCACGGCTGCGGATAAAAGAGATATTTGCTTCATACGCACCTCCCGACATCGCTGCGTCTGTTGCAGCTTCGGAGGCGCAACCGCGCGCAGGCGGGGCAGGTTCCGTCAGCGCGGTGCGGCTTGGCTCAGCTGCGCTTCACTCAAGCCGACATGCCGCGCCGCGGCGGAGATCGATGCCCAGGTGTCATCGGTCAGCGGAACGCCGTTCTTCATCCGCTCGGCTTTCATGCGCCGCTCCGGCTCACCCGGCACGAGCACTTCCGGCACGCCGGCGGCGGGCTTCGTCCCCTTGATGTAGCCGAGGTAGCGGTCGACCTCGCCATCGAACAGATGCGTCGGATCGAACCGCGCCGGATCGATGTAGATCGCAAACATGCCGTTGGCGAACTTGTCCCGGTCCGGCCGCGTGGCGCCGGTGCCGGTCAGTGCACCGCCGAGCAATTCGCAAATCAGCGCCAGGCCGGAGCCCTTATGTTCGCCGAATGCGCGGATCGCGCCTTCGCCTTTGGAATGGTCGCGTGGGCCTTCCGGCGTGTGCGGCCCGTAAAGCAATGCCGGGTCGATCGACAGCTTGCCGTCGGGCCCGATCAGCGCTCCGTCCGGCAATTTCTTGCCGCCTTGGCTCGCGACCATCACCTTGCCTTCGGCAACGAGCGAGGTGGCGAAGTCGAGCACGATTGGCTCGTCGCCTTCACGCGGAATCCCGACGCAAAACGGCGCCGTCGAGATGCGCCGCTCGACGCCGCCGAACGGCGCGACGAGCACCGAGCCCGAAGCGTTGACGAAATGCACGGAGACAAGCTTTTCCGCTGCCGCCATTTCCGCCCATTCGCCGACGCGGCCGATATGTCCGGCATCCCTGAGTGCGATCGCGGCGAGTCCCGACGCTTTCGTCTTTTCGATGCCGATCGCGACTGCCTGCGGCGCGACGCTCTGGCCAAAACCATAGCGGCCATCGAGCACGGCGAAAGACGGCGTGTCGATGAGGCGCTGCACGGTCTGGTTCGGCACGATCTCGCCGCTCTCGACCCAAGCGACGTAGCGCGGCACACGAATGACGCCGTGACTGTCGTGCCCCGCGAGATTGGCGCCGACGAGCGAACGGGCAACGCGCTCGCCTTCTTCCTTCGACGAACCGACGCCGGCGAAGATCGCGGCGACGAGCGCGACAAGCGGCTCGACTTTTATCGTGACCATCAAACTCTCGCTGCTGCCTGTCCGCCGCCGAGATAAGCGGCGCGTATCGCTTCATTGCCCCAGAGCTCATCCGGTTTGCCGCCGAGCGCGAGGCGCCCGGACTCGAGCACATATCCGTAATCGGCGACCGACAATCCCATGCGCGCATTCTGCTCGACGAGAAGCACCGTCGTGCCGCGGCGGCGGATTTCGGAGATGATCCGGAACACGGCCTGCACGATCACCGGCGCCAAACCGAGCGACGGTTCATCGAGCAGCAGGAGCCGCGGCTTCGCCATGAGGCCGCGCGCGACGGCGACCATCTGCTGCTGCCCGCCCGACAAGGTCCAGCCGAGCGCATCGCGAAACGGCCGGATGTCCGGGAAAAGCTCGAACATCTCGTCGGCTTCGCGCCCGAGCACGCCGGCGCCGCCACTGCGGTTCGATGCACCGAGCATAATGTTTTCGCGCACGCTCAAACCGGGGAAGACGCGGCGTCCTTCCGGCACGTGCGAGATGCCCATTCGCACGACTGCTTCGGGGCTGTGCGCTGCGATCGATTTGCCGTCGAAAAGGATGTCGCCCGCCGCCGGCGCGATCAGACCGGAGATCGCGCGCAAGGTCGTCGATTTGCCGGCGCCGTTGGAGCCGAGCAGCGTCACCACTTGTCCTTCGTCGACGTCAAGCGTGAGTCCGTGCACGGCTTCGATCTCGCCGTAGCGAACGATGAGATCTTTGATCGCAAGGAGCGTCATCGCAGGCTCACGTCTCGGTCCCGAGATAGGCGGAAACGACATCGGGATGGCGCAGCACGCCCATCGATTCGCCGTCGGCAATGCGCTTGCCGAAGTTGAGCACGGTAATGTGCTGCGCCGCGCCGCTGACCAGCGTCATGTCGTGGTCGATGAGGAGGATGGTCAGACCCTGCGCCGCGATGCGCTCGAGCAAATCATGCAGCGCGCGCTTCTCGGTCGAGTTCAATCCTGCCGCCGGTTCGTCGAGCAGCAGCAATGTCGGATTTGCCGCGAGCGCGCGCGCAATTTCGATGAGCCGCTGATGCCCGTAGCTGAAGCGCGTGATCGGCTCGTTGGCGCGCGGTCCGAGCCCGACGAAGTCCAGCGCGGCAAGCGCGCGCTCTTCGAGCGCGGCGTAGCCGCCGCTCGCCGCAACGAGCGAATTGCCGCGTCGCTCCGCGCCGATGACGACGTTTTCGAGCGCCGTCATCGAGCGGAACAGGCGGATGTTCTGAAACGTGCGTCCGAGCCCCGCCCATGTGCGGCGATGCGGCGAAAGATTGGTGATGTCCGTCTCGCCGAGAACGACATTGCCCGATGTCGCGCGATAAAGCCCGGAGATCACGTTCAAGGTCGTCGTCTTGCCGCTTCCGTTCGGACCGATCAGCGCGTGAATGCCGCCACGCCGCACGGAGAAATCCACTTGATCGACCGCTTTGAGCCCGCCGAAATGTTTCGACAGCGCTTTGACGTCGAGCACCATGTCGGTGCCGGTCCGGTCCGGCGCGAGAACGAGCGGCGGGACGGATGCGGCCGCCACCGGTTTGACGAAGCGGCTGAGGAAGCTCGTGACGAAGCCCCAGATGCCTTCGGGCATGAAGACGATGATCAGAATGACCGCAATGCCGTAGATGGCGAGATAAAGCCCGGGAACACTTTTCAAAAATCGCAGCCATTCCGGGATCAGGATGAGCAAGCCGGTGCCGATCACGGCGCCGATCGGCGAGGCGACACCGCCGAGCAGCGCCATCGTCAGAAACACGATGGACTCGGCGAACGAGAATTGATCGGGGCTAACGTAGGTGAAGCCGCCGGCGAAAAGTCCGCCGCCCAATCCCCCGAGCACCGCGGAAATCGCGAACGCCGCGACTTTTGTGCGATAGACGTTGATCCCCGCGACACTGGCGGCGAGCTCGTTGTCGCGCACGGCACGCATGGCGCGTCCGAGCCGCGTATCCTTCAGGTGCCAGACGCAATAGCCGATGACGGCAAGCGCCGCGACGGCGAAAGCGAGATAAGATTGCGATGTCTGGAACAAAGCCGGGCGGCCGATGCGCGGCACGCCGTCCGGACCGTGCGTGAATCCGATCGCGTTGATCATGACGAGCGTGACGATCTGCTGGAACGAGATCGTCACCATCGCGAGATAATGGCCGCCGAGCCGCAGCGTCGTCATGCCGAGAAACGCGCCGGCAAGAACGGCAGCAAGCGTGCCGATAACAAGACAAAGCCAATAGGACAGCCCGTAATCGACGGTGCCGAGGCCGACGGCATACGCGCCGATGCCGAAGAACGCGGCCTGCGCAAGGTTGATCTGACCGCAGAGGCCGAGCACGACCGAGAGACCGAAGACGGCGACCGAATAGGTCGCCGCCTGCATCAGAATGTTGAGGATGTAGCCGTCGAGCGTGGCGCGCGAGACGAGGACGACGACGAGCGCCGACAGCACGAAATAGCCGACATGCGCCGGCGCGATTGCAAAACGCAGAGGATTGCGCCGCGCCGTGCGGACCGGAGCTTCGACGCTCATGCTTTCTCCGCGACGCGCTCGCCGAAAATGCCTTGCGGGCGGAAGATCAGAAAGAGCACGAGAACGAGGAAAGCGAATCCGTCCTTGTACGGCACGGAAATGTAAGCCGCGCCGAAAGTCTCGATAATCCCAAGCGCAAGGCCGCCGATGATCGCGCCGGCGACGTCGCCAAATCCGCCGATGATGGTCGCGGCGAACGCCTTCAGCGCGATGGATGACCCCATCTGGATCGATACGAACAAGACGGGCGCCACCAGAATGCCGGCAATGCCGCCGATCAGCGCGCTGTAGATGAAGGTGATCATGATCATGCGCGCGACGGGAATGCCGAGGAGCGACGCCATTTCCTTGTCCTGCGATGTCGCTTGCAGCTTCTTGCCGATCAGCGTGTGCTCGAAAAACCAGTATTGGAACGCGACGAGCACGATCGTCACCGCGATGATCAGGAGGTACTGGCTGTCGAGATAAACCGGCCCGACCTGGATGCCGGGCGTCTCGAACCAGCCCGGCAGAACTTGCGGCTGCGGGCCGTAAAGGGCGAGCGTCGCGTTGGCGAGAAAGATCGAGGCGCCGATCGTGGAAATGATGACCGGCAGAAAGCTGCGGTGACGCAGCGGATAGTAGACCCCGAGATTGAAGATCATGCCGAGGAGCGCCATTCCGCCGAGCGCGATCAGGAACGACAGCCAATAAGGCAGTTCGAGATCGACGGCGCAGACGACCATGAGAAACGCGGCCACCATCGAGAATTCGCCTTGCGCGAAATTCACGACGTTGGTCGCGCGGAAGATCAAGACGAAGCCAAGCGCGACGAGCGCGTAGACTGCGCCGATGCCGATGCCGGTGAACAGGAGCTGGAGGGCTATGTCCATCGGACGCGCTCGGCCCCCGCTCGGACCTTAGTCGGTGAACTCGATATGCTTGTCGAAGACGATATTGCCCTTTTCGTTTTTCACCACGTTGTAGCCGTGCAGGCCGTCGCCGTTCTGGTCGAAATTGTATTCGCCTTCCGCGCCGGGGTGGCCTTTGATCGCCAGGATCGCATCGCGCACTGCCTTCGGCTCCGTCGTCTTGGCGCTGTTCATCGCCTTGGCGAGGATGGTGATCGCATCATACGTCCATGAGGCCTGATTGTCCGGCGCGGCCTTGGCGACGTCGCGATACGCTTTTCCGAACGCTTTCGACGCATCGCTCGATTCTTCGGCGTAGTCGGCGACGCCGTACGTATTGTAGAGCGCCGGACCAGCGAGCTTCGTCGCCACCACGTTCACGATCGACGGTGAGCCGACATACGGGATGTTCACGCCGAGCTGACGCAGCTGGCGCGCAAATATGCCGAGATCGTTCTCGAAGGTGAAATAAGAGCCGAGAATATCGGCGCCGGATTGCTTGACCGCGAGAACGACGGGCGTGAAGTCTTGGCTTTGGTTGGCATAGCCCTGATCGATCGCGATCGTGCCGCCGCCTTTGGTGATGGCTTCGCTGAGCGCCTTGCCGCCAGCGGTGCCGAACGCGTCGGTCGAATGCACGATCGCCCAATTCTTCTTGCCGAGCGTCTTCATGCCGAAATCAGCGAGGACGCGGCCGGAATAGGAATCATTCGGCCGGCAGCGGAACAGCCATTGATTGCCCATATGCGTCAGCGCCGGATCGGTGCCGCCGAACATGACTGGCTTTGCCGTCTTGAGAATGTCGGGCGCCATTGCATGGTTCTGCGTCGAGCGGATCGAGCCGAGAAAAGCAACGATGTCGGACTGCGAAGCGAGCTTGGAGAAGGCGAGCACGGCGCCGGGATTGGTGGTCTGGTCGTCCTCGGTAATGAGTTCGATCTGCTTGCCGAGAATGCCGCCGGCCTTATTGACCTGCTCGATCGCAAGCTTGGCGCCGATGAGCGCATAGCGGCCGGAATCGGCGGCGGGACCGGTGACCGGCAAGACCATGCCGATCTTAATCGTCGCGCCTTGCGCGCTGGCGCTCCGCCACACGGCCGGCATGGCGATGCCGGCTCCAAGAGCAGCTGAAAAACCTCTACGCGTGATCGTCATAAATCCTCCCATGCGACCGGTCTCAGCCGTCGCGCTTGGGAGGATTACTCGCTTAAACCACCTGCGCTGTCCAGATGTGGACCGGCGCTAGCGCTGCCAGGGATTATACTGCCATTGCTGCACGCTCGGTGCGTAGCCGTAAGGCGCATAAGCCATCGGCGCTTGCTGCGCCCTGCCGCCCGCGAATTGCGAACCGGAGCGGCGATGCGACCGTGCGACCGTCGTGCCGCCGCGCGGCGAACCGGAAATCGAGATGCGTGCGCCTTCGGCTTGCACCATGGAGTACAGGGCCGCGGCGTTGCCCGGCGCAAGTCTGACGCAACCGTGTGAAGCGGGGCGCCCGAGTGCGCCTGTCGCATAAGTGCCGTGGATGGCATAGCCGCCGCGGAAGAAGATCGAGTGCGGCATCGGCGACATATGGTATTTGCGCGAATAGTGCATCCGCTGCAGGCTCGTCGGTGCGTAGCTGCCGCGCGGCGTGCTGTAGCCGGAGCGCGCCGTGGAGACCGCCCAATCATAGCTGCCCGAGGATGACGTGACGTGCATCCGCTGGCTCGACAAATCGATATGAATTTGCACCGTGGCGTTTGCATTGGCGCTCAGCCCAAAAAGCGCCAGTAAGGCCAAACCGGCCGGACGAATGATACGCATCGTGAACTCCCAAACTCACGCGAAACCAACACACCCGCATCGGGGAGCAGCTTTTCAACTTCGGGGGCGAAGCGCAACAGAGCAACCGGCGTAAAGGTTGACAGGAAAGACGAATCGGGGCGGCTTGTTGGCACCCCTTGTCACACGGGTCCCGCCGCCTATGAGGCCGATGCGCACGCTGCCTTTTGCTTTGGCCCTCCTTTGTCTTACGTCGCCCCTCGCCGCGCAGGACAAAGGCACCCTTAATCCACAACCGCTGCCGCCGCTGGAGCATCCCGACAGCCCATCGACGCCGGCAAAGGAGCTGTTCGGGCGCAAAACCGGCCCGGCAAATCTGGAGGCGCGCGCGATCGGCTTTTACGCGCATGGCTGTCTTGCCGGTGCGCAGGCACTCCCCGTCGATGGCGAGGCCTGGCAGGTGATGCGGCTGTCGCGCAATCGCAATTGGGGACACCCGGCGCTCATCGCCTTTCTCGAGCGGTTCGCCAAGAAAATCCCGAAGGTGAATGGCTGGCACGGCATCCTCGTTGGCGACATGTCGCAGCCGCGCGGTGGCCCGATGCTGACCGGTCACGCCTCGCATCAGGTCGGGCTCGACGCCGATATCTGGCTGACGCCAATGCCCGACCGAAAGCTATCGCGCGAAGAGCGCGAAGAAATGTCGGCAACGAACGTCGTTCGCGACGACGGCCGCGACGTAAACGGCGATTGGACGCTAAAGCACATGCAGGCGATCAAGACCGCTGCAGAGGATCCCGCCGTGCAACGCATCTTCGTCAACGCGGCGATCAAGAAGGCGATCTGCCGCGAAGCCAAGGGCGATCGATCGTGGCTCGAGAAGGTGCGGCCGATGTACGGGCACAATTACCATTTCCATGTCCGCATGCATTGCCCGAAGGGCGACGATTCCTGCCAAGATCAGGCGGCGGTGCCCGGCGGCGAGGGCTGCGACAAGGCCTCTCTCGCACATTGGTTCACCGATGCCGTGCTGCATCCGAAGCGCGATCCCAATTGGAAGCCGAAGCATGGAATGACGATGGCGGCGTTGCCGGCCGAATGCCGCAAGGTGCTCGTCGCGAAGTGAGGCGATCGGCGCCTCCCGTCCCGTTCTGCGCCGGACACGAACGTTACGGTGTCATTCCCGCGCAAGCGGGAATCCAGGGGCAACATGAAGGATTTCTGGATTCCCGATCGCGCCCGCAGTCAAGTGTACGCAGGCTGCGTGAACTTGCCTGCGTTGCGCGTCGGGAATGACACGTCGTCGGCGCCCGCCCAAAATTTAATGTTCGCGCCGATTGACATTTCCTGAATATAATCCTAGATACATCGCCGTCCCCGTCCTGAAGAGGGCGATCATGAGCGTGCTTGAACGCGGCGGGGACCGGCGCCTGCGCCTGGGGCTTGAACGCAAGTCCCGGTCTCGGGAGGCTGTCGCGGAACGGCGGATGCCGGCGCGTCTTGTCCCGTTGCAGGGCGAGAGGCGCAAGCGGGTCGCTCTCATCGGAGCGGCGCGCACGGCATTGTACCCCGAGCAACAACCGCCCGCCCGGCACTACGACCGGGAGGCAGCGGCTGGAGAGTGAGAGGAAATCGCCGCCGCAACGGGCGGCTTTCTCCGGTTCGCTCCGGTCGACA
>JAFAVH010000131.1 GCA_019242655.1 Methylobacteriaceae bacterium | reverse complement strand
AGACGCGATTCATCGCCGCCGCACGCCAGCGCGTGCGAAAAAGAGGGGAGCTGAAGAGGGCACGGGGACGCCAAGTCACCGAGACCTGAAGCTTCATTAGAAGAGAGCCGGTTTCCCGGGTCCCCGTGCCGGCGTCTTTAAGGTCCTACCGCGCCCCGCGCTTCCACGGAGAGGCTTTTCACCTCCCCATCCCCAGGGGCAAACACCCCGGACCGGTCGTAGTGCCGGACGGACGGGTCACTGGCCGCGTATTCTTGCGAACGCGCGGCGTTTGCGAGACCTCCCAGGAGCAAGGTTGCGTCACCTCGCCCGCAGGCGCCGGTCCCCGCCGCGTTCAAGCACGCTCATGAGACGCCCTCTTCAGGGCGGGGACGGCAATGTATCTAGGATTTTATTCAGAGTTTGTCAATCGGCGCGAGCATTAAATTTGGACGCACCACATCCCCGGACGCCGAAGGTGATCCAGGGTCCAGGGGCAGCTCGGCTCCTCGTTGGGAGAACATAACAAACGCAGAGCCAAATTGTTTCGACAAAATCCAGAGCGATACGCGTTTGCCCTGGACCCCGGATCGCACTTCGCGCGTCCAGGGATGCGACTCACTTCATGCTGGACAAGCCGTCGCTCCTGTCGCGCCTCGGCGAGATCGTCGGCGCGCGCAACGCGGCTGCCAGCACGTCCGCGACATGCGCCGGCTTCCGTCCTGCGCCGTGCTCGATCTGATGTCGGCAGGAGAAACCGTCGGCAACGATAAGCGCATTCATATCCGCGCCGCGCACGGCGGGGAATAATGTCAATTCGCCCATCGCCATCGACACGTCATAGGTTTCGGCTTGGTAGCCGAAGGCGCCGGCCATGCCGCAACACGAGGACTCGATCGGCTTCACGTCGAGTCCCGGCACGAGACGTAGCGCCGCTTCCACGGCGCCAAAGGCGCCGAATGCCTTTTGATGGCAATGGCCGTGCAAATGCGCGCTGAGATCTGTTTCATGAAGCGGCAGCGCGAGCTTTCCTGCGTCCGCTTCACGTGTCAGGAATTCTTCGAAGAGCAGCGCCTGGTCGCCGATGCTGCGCGAACTCTCATCCGGGAACAGCGCCGGCAGCTCATCGCGCAACGTGAGCAGGCAGGACGGTTCGAGCCCGACGATCGGCACGCCGCGCAGCGCAAACGGCAGCAACGCGTCGCGTGTGCGCGCGAGCGCGCGCCGCGCGCCGGCGACGTTGCCGACCGAGAGATGCGTACGCCCGCAGCAAAGCGCGGGCTTGCCGCGCATCGCCCGCGGCAGGTGCACGCGATAATTCGCGGCGAGGAGCACTTTCAACGCCGCCTCGATCGTCTCGCGTTCGAAGGCGCGGTTGAACGTGTCGGCGAAGAGCACGACCTCGCCTGCCCTGCCCTCGCCAACGCTCGCTGCCGGCGCACGGAAACGATCGCGGCGCCAGCGCGGCAGCGGCCGCTGATGCGCCATGCGCATGACTTTTTCGCTCGCGCGCGCCAGGACCGGCACTCTGTCGCGCAAGTTCAAGAGCGGCGCGAGCGCCGCACCGAATTCCGCATAGTCCGGCAGATGCGCGACAATCCGGTCGCGCAGCGAAAAGCCGTGCTTGGCGGCGCGCGCCGCCTGCACCTCGATCTTCATCCGCGCGAGATCGACGCCTGTCGGACATTCGCGCCGGCACGCCTTGCAAGAAACGCAGAGAGAGAGCGTCTCGCGCATGTGCTCCGAGGTCAGCGCCTCCGGCCCGAGCTGGCCCGACAATGCGAGCCGCAACGTATTGGCGCGTCCACGCGTGACATCGCGCTCGTCGCGCGTCACGCGATAGGATGGGCACATGACGCCGCCCGCCGATTTGCGGCAGGCGCCGTTATTGTTGCACATCTCCGCCGCGCCCTGGAAACCGGCGGCACCGCCGGGCCAAGCCGACCAGTCGAGCACCGGCTTGAAATCAGAGCGTTGATAATCCGGCCCGTAGCGCAGGAGATTGCGATCGTCGAAATCAGGCGGATCGACGATGCGATGCGGATTGAGCGCATCTTCGGGATCGAACAGATCCTTCACCTCGTTAAAGGCGCGCACGAGCCCACGCCCGAACATCATATCGTGAAATTCCGAGCGTACGATGCCGTCACCGTGCTCACCCGAATGCGAGCCCTTATATTCGCGCACCATGGCGAAGGCCTCTTCGGCGATGGTACGCATGCGCTTGAGATCGAGATCGAGCTTCAGATTGAGCACGGGGC
>JAFAVH010000419.1 GCA_019242655.1 Methylobacteriaceae bacterium | reverse complement strand
GTCGGGAAACGCGCGGCGATGAGATCTGCGATGGAAAACGCGCCGGTCTTGCGCATGAAGGGACGCACGCCAAGCCCGGCAATCGCCGCCCCGGCGGCGATGCCGATGCCGAAATCGGTCAGCGACACGCCCGCCGGCAGCGCGACCAGGCAGGACGCGGCGAGCGCCGCGATCAAGGTCGTCGCGGCAAAGCCGGCATAAATTGACGGAACGCGCCGCCCGGCGGCGTAGAACCGCGACACCCGCATCGAATGGAGCAGGGCGCCGAGCACGGCGAGGCTGATCAGCGCCATCATCGGGCCGAGCACCGCGACAAGCCGCTCGGGAACGCCGATGCGGTCGAGCAGGATGATCAGCGCGCAGCCGAGCACCAGGAAGGCGCTGGCGAAGGCGACGCGCCCGTCGATGCTCGCCCGTTCTTCGCCGAATTCGCCGGTCCAGTCCTGCCGCATGCCTGTTCAGCCTAATCCCGACTCGCCCTTGCGCGGGCGCGCCTTGCGCCGCAATGATAGTTGGCGGCGCGAAGCAACGATAGTTGCCCCCGTTTGAGGCGAGGGATTTTGGCAGAGACACAAACGCGGATCGTGATCGCGGACGATCATCCGCTGGTTCGCGGCGCGCTCGCGCAGGCGCTGTCCGGCGCGATCCGGGCCGAGATCGCCGAGACGGCCGACCTCGACGGCCTGATGCGCGAGCTCGAGGCCAATCCCGATCCCGATCTCGTCCTGCTCGATCTTGCCATGCCCGGCATGCGCGGCCTTTCCGGCCTGCTCTTCCTGCGCGCGCAGCATCCGGCCGTGCCGGTCGCAATCGTCTCGGCGACCGAGGATCGCGGCGTCATGCGCTCCTGCCTCGAGGCGGGCGCGCTGGGCTTCATTCCGAAGACGACGCCGATCGACGCGATGCGCGACGCCGTCCGCCGCGTGCTTGCCGGCGAAGTGTGGGTTCCCGCCGACGTCGATCTCGCCGCACCCGCCGATCAGGAGACGACGGACATCGTGCGCCGCCTGGCCTCGCTGACGCCGCAACAGGCGCGCGTCCTGATGATGCTGTCGGAGGGGCTTCTCAACAAGCAGATCGCCTACGAGCTTTCGGTGTCGGAGGCGACGGTGAAGGCGCATGTCTCGGCGATCTTGACCAAGCTCGGCGTCGAGAGCCGCACGCAGGCGGTGATCGCCGCGGGCAAGATCGGCGGGGTTGCGGGGTAGTCCCGCGCCGCCATCGTTGCGAGCGAAGCGATTCTTTTGCGCGAATTGTTTTGACCGTCGAAGCACGCTATGAGGGCCGTCCCGGAGATCGCGCGCCATGCAATCCAATCGAACCGAATTCACGACGCCAGCGCTGTGGATTGCCGCCTGCATCGGCACGAGCTTCATCTGCACGTTCGGGTTTGCCTGCGTGACGCCGCTTGCCGGCCTCGCTGCATTGGCCGGATTGTATCTGCCGCGCCGTGAAGCGCTTTTGACGACAGGCGCCACGTGGGCCGCGAACCAGGCGGTCGGTTTCCTGTTCCTGCATTACCCGCTCACGGCGAATTGTCTTGGTTGGGGCGTGGCATTGGGCGCGGCGGCGCTGCTCGCGACGATCGCGGCTGGCGAGTGCAATCGCTTGCAATCGCACGCGGCACGTCTCGTCGCCGGATTGTTTGCAGCCTTCATCGTCTATGAAGGCGCTTCGTTTGCGGTGACGCCGATCCTCGGCGGCGAAAGCACCTTTACAGCCGACATCGTCTGGGGCGTCTTCGCGATCAACGCGCTGACATTCTGCATCCTCGCCGCCTCACGCGCCGCTTTTGTTGCGTTCGATCTGCGCGCCCGCACGGTTGCGCTTTTGCCGTCGCGGCCGTGAGGCATACGCCCCTCTTGAGACGGGTCGAAGCCGACCGGCACTGACCGGTTTAGCGACGCGCCCCATCGTATCGACACCGTCATTGTGACGCGCGTATCGCGGTGACGATCGCGTCGAGACCCTCTGTCAGCGCCGCCGGACCAGGCTGCAGAATCAGTGGCGATTTGATCTCGACGATTCTGTCCTTCTGCACGGCTTCAATTCGCTCCCAACCGGGACGCCTGCGAATACGGTCGGCCACAACCTTCTTGCCGCACCACGAAGCAAGAATGAGCTGCGGATTGCGATCGATGACGTCCTCCGCCGCGACGATCCGATCCTTCGCCGCCTGCATGTTCCGGAGGTTGCCGAATACGTCCGTGCCTCCGGCGACTTCAATGAGTTCCGAGACCCAGCCGATACCACTGATCAGCGGGTCATCCCATTCTTCGAAATAAACGCGCACAGTGCGCATGTCCGACATTGCCGCCGAAATGTCAGCCAATCGGCGCTCGTAGGAATGCGCGAGCGCGTGGGCTTTTTCCAGCGAACCGACGAGGGCTCCGACGGTGCGGATCATTGCCAGAATACCGGCAATGCTTCGTTGATTGAAGGCGTGCACCGCGATGCCGGCGCGGATGAGCTCGACGACGATTGCTGCCTGCAAATCTGAAAAGGTCAAAACCAGATCGGGTTCGAGAGCAACGATTTTCGGTATGTCGGCTGACGTGAACGCCGAGACGCGCGGCTTCTCTTTCCGGACGCGCGGCGGCCGCACCGCATAACCGGAAACGCCGACAATGCGATGCTCTTCCCCGAGAAGATAGAGCGTTTCGACAGTCTCTTCTGTCAGACAAACAATGCGGGAGGGCGGAAAGATCATCGTCGGCATGCTATAGTGCAAGCGCGTTGCTGGCGCGAAAACGGCAGAGCGTCGCGTCGCGCCTTCGCTGGCTATGCACTATGCAGCCTATTGTGGCGGCACGAGATCGCCGGTGATGCCGCAAACGCCGGAGCTTGTGATGGCGCCCCCCGAGCCTTGTAAATTCAGGACGAGGTAGCGGCCGGGGCCGGCGAGGAAATTCGTCTCACTGTCGATCGTGTAGTAGTTGAGTGAACCAGTAGCCAGGGACTGGGTCGGAATCCCGACCGCAAATTGTTTCAGGATGAGCGAACTGTTCGAAGCGGGTGGTCCGTTCCACGCCTGCAGTTGAGCCCGATAAAGCACGCCATTGTTTTGGATCGATATCTCGCAGGCGACGTGCTTTACCCGCACGTACGCATCCGTCGGCGTGGGCGTGTTGGAATAATTCTGACAGAAGAAGAGGCTGCCGACGCAATTTGTGTTCGTGAACAAGTCTTCGTAATAGACGTTGCCGACGCGGCCAGGCCCGGCGGCTTGCACGGCTGCAGCCAACACGGCGATAGCGGCGGCGACGGCGAGAACAGGGACAACTGATTTCATGGCAAAGGCTCCGAAGGCGCAGAATGCGCCCGGAGCCGACAGTACTAGATTTTATGAGATCGGCGACGCAGTTCGTCGTCGTGCCCTCGCCGCGGCCGGCGATTTCGAAACGTCAGCTAACCAATGCAAGCGCCTTACGCGCGATCACGGCGCCCGTCGATCTTCGCGACGAGCGCCCTTGCCAGCCATGCCCGCCTATTGCGGCGGGATTAGATCGCCGGTGATGCCGCAAAGGCCAGAGGTCTCGATGTTGCCGGGATAGCTCATTACGTCTAGGGCGATGTAGCGGCCGGCACCGACGAGAAAAGTTGTCTCATTGTCGATCGTGGAGACGTAGGATGAAGTACCATAGAGAATGGGCTGGGGGACGCCGAGCGGAAATTCTTTAAGGGCTGTCGCGCCGGTCGATCCGGGTATTCCGTTCCACACTTGAAGCTTGGCCCTGAAAACCACGCCGTTATTTATTGTCGAGACCTGACACGCGGCGTGCTTGATGCGCACGAAAGCATCCGTCGGTGTCGGCGTGCTCGAATAGAATCGGCACTCAATGGTGGTACCGTTGCAGGTGTTGTTCGTGAATATGTCTTCGTAATACACGTTGCCGAGGCGCGCAGGCCCGGCGGCCTGTACGGCAGCAGCCAACATTGCACCGGTGGCGGCGACGGCGACGATAGGAACGGCTGATTTCACGACGAGGCTCCAAGGCGCGGAATGCGCCTGGAGCCGACAGTAGCGCAACTTGTGAGATCGGCGCCACGGTTTGTCGCGGGCCCTCGCCAGCAAGCCGCCTATTGCGGCGGCACGAGATCGCCGGTGATGCCGCAAGTGAGGGAGCTTGCAATGGTACCACCATTGCCCTGTGCTTGCAGGGCGATGTAGCGGCCGGCGCCGACGAGGAAATGCGTTTCGGTATCGATCGTATAGAGGTTGCTTGTACTAACGGGCACGGGTTGCGTCGGGACGCCGACAGCAAATTCTTTCAGGACTGAAGCACCGGTCGCACCTGGTACGCCGTTCCAAACTTGCAGTTTAGCCCTATAAAGCGTGCCGCCGGTCGTTACCGAGTATTGGCAGGCGACGTGCTTGATGCGCACGTAAGCATCCGTCGGCGTCGGCGTGCTAGAATAAAATCGACAGTCCTCGACGCCAGCGCCGCCACAAGTGTTATTCGTGAACAAGTCCTCATAATACACGTTGCCGACGCGTACAGGTCCGGCGGCCTGTACGGCCGCAGCCAACATGGCGCCGGCTGCTGCGATGGCGAGAATGGGAACGGCCGACTTCATGGCGAAGGCTCCAAAGGCGCGGGATGCGCCGGGAACAGACACTAACGGATTTCGTGAAATCGGTGACTATTGACAATCTGTGAATTTAGTCCTATACCGTAGTTGTTCACGCCCATCTAGGGCACTGTCCGGCTTCCGTACCGGGCGGTGCGGGCGGGAAGCGGCGCCTGCGGCGCGAGCATCGGAACTCGCGTCTCGGGAGGCTCTTGCAAACCGGTGGCCTGCGCGTCGCAAGATGCGTGGGACGCGGAGTAACCCGCCCGTCCGGCACTA
>JAFAVH010000269.1 GCA_019242655.1 Methylobacteriaceae bacterium | reverse complement strand
GATCGACAATCGTCATGCACTCTCCAAAGCCATGGCCGCCGGGCCAAACGACCCCTAAGTCGCGAGCACCTTAAGTATGGTGGGTTCTTTGAGGGTCAACCAAACTCCGCGTGACGGCATTTGAGCAGTTCAGCAGCGAGGTAGCTCTTTCGCCCATCACGCCTTATGTTGCGGGTCCGTTTTCCCTCATCCGCTGATCCATGAACCGCACGCACCGCCCCGTTGAGAAGGGCGATCACGTCTTCCTTGTCGACGGCTCGTCCTTCGTCTTCCGCGCGTATTTTCAGTCGATTCGGCACGACCCAAAATACAATTACCGCACCGATCGCCTGCCGACCGGAGCGGTGCGGCTATTCTGCACCAAACTGTTCCAGTTCATCCTGGAGGGCGCGACCGGCATCAAGCCGACGCATCTCGGCATCATCTTCGACAAGTCCGAGGATTCATTTCGGCGCGAGCTCTACCCGCCCTACAAGTCCAATCGCAACGAACCGCCGGAAGACCTCGTGCCGCAGTTCCCGCTTATGCGCGAGGCGGTGCGCGCGTTCGGCCTTGTGCCTGTCGAGCAGAATTCCTGGGAGGCGGACGACCTCATCGCGACCTATGCCTGTGCAGCTCGTGCGCAGGGCGCCGACGTGCTGATCATCTCTGCCGACAAGGATCTGATGCAGCTGATCGGTCCCGGCGTCGCGATGTACGATCCGGCCTCGGGCATTGCCGGTCAGGCCGGATCGCGCGACGAGCGGCGCATCACCGAGGAAGAAGTTTTCGCCTACTTTGGCGTCGGTCCGGATCGTGTCATCGACGTCCAGGCGCTTGCCGGCGATTCCACCGACAATATTCCGGGCGCGCGCGGCATCGGCGTCAAGACTGCGGCGCAGCTCATAACCGAATACGGCGATCTCGACACACTTCTTGCCCGCGCGCACGAGATCAAGCAGCCGAAGCGCCGCGATATTTTAACCGCACCGGACTCCGTCGAGCTTATTCGGCTGTCGAAAAAACTCGTCACGCTATGCAAAGAAGTGCCGCTCGAAACGCCGCTCGACGATCTCGGTCTGCACGACCCCGACCCGAAGACGCTAATCTCTTTTACGAAGGCGCTTGAATTCACGAGCCTCACGAAACGCGCGTCGGAGATCTATTCCGTCGACGCGAATGCGATCGAGCCCGAGCCGGCGCTTCTCGGCTCTGCCGCCTGGCGCGGCCGCAACGGCATGCAAGTCGATCCCGCGACGTTGGGTGCGACCGGCCCGGCGCGCCCGACTTTTGCCAGTCCGCGCGCACGTGCCGCCGACAAACCGGCGGGAGTCGCGTTGGACGGAGGACCGCAGGCGCTCGCGAGCGCGCGGGCCGAGACGGCAATTGGCGAAAAGATAGATCGCTCGGCCTATCGCCCGATCACCGATCTCGACACGCTCGATCAGGTGATCGCCGCCGCGCATGACAGCGGCACGGTCGCGCTCGACACCGAAACGACATCGATCGATCCGATGCAGAGCGAACTCATCGGCCTTTCGCTCGCACCGGCGCCGGGCAACGCCTGGTACGTGCCGCTCGCGCATCGCGGCGAAGGCGCGAGCGATCTCTTCGGCGGTGATCTCGTCCCGGGGCAGCTGAAAGAGCGCGACGTGCTCGACCGGCTTCAACCGCTTCTCGCATCGCCTGCTGTGCTGAAAATCGTCCACAACGCCAAAGTCGATCGCGTCGTATTCGCGGAACGCGGCCTCACAGTCGCGCCGATCGACGACACAATGCTCATGTCCTACGTGCTCGATGCCGGCCGCAATGGTCACGGACTCGATGAACTCGCCGCCAAATACCTGCAGCACCGCACGGTCCAGATCGGCGATGTCGCCGGCTCCGGACGCACCTTCATCGGCTTCGCCCGCGTGCCGATCGACAAAGCCACGGAATATTCGGCGGAAGACGCCGATGTGACGCTGCGGCTCTGGCGTGTGTTGAAGCCGCGGCTTCCCGCCGAGCGCATGGCGCATGTTTACGATTCGCTCGAGCGTCCGATGGTCGAGACGCTCGCGCGCATGGAGCGGCGCGGCATCGCCATCGACCGCACGATCCTGTCGCGGCTCTCCGGTGACTTCGCGCAGGACATGGCCCGGCTCGAAGCCGAGATTCATGTGCTTGCCGGTGAGCCGTTCAATTTGGGCTCTCCGAAGCAGCTCGGCGATATTCTTTTCGGCAAGATGCAATTGCCCGGCGGACGCAAGACGCAGACCGGCGCATGGTCTACCGCCGCAGGCGTGCTCGAAGATTTGGCTGAGCAGGGCAACGAACTTTCCGCACGCATTCTCGATTGGCGGCAGGTCTCGAAACTCAAGTCTACTTACACCGACGCGCTGCCGGGCTACGTCAATCCGCGCACGCATCGCGTGCACACATCCTACGCGCTTGCCGCGACCACGACCGGGCGGCTCTCCTCGTCCGAGCCGAACTTGCAGAACATTCCCGTGCGTAACGAAGCGGGCCGCAAGATCCGGACAGCGTTTGTCGCGGTGCCGAGGACCAAACTACTGTCCGCCGATTATTCGCAAATCGAGCTGCGTTTACTTGCGCATATCGCCGACATCCCGCAATTGAAGCAGGCTTTCGCCGACGGCATCGACATTCACGCGCTGACCGCGTCGGAGATGTTCGGCGTGCCGGTCAAGGGCATGCCGGCCGAAATCCGCCGCCGTGCGAAAGCGATCAATTTCGGCATTGTTTACGGCATCTCGGCTTTCGGGCTCGCCAACCAGCTCGGCATTCCGCGCGGCGAGGCCGGCGCCTACATCAGCAAGTATTTCGAGCGCTTTCCCGGTATCCGCGACTACATGGATACGACGAAGCGCATCTGCCGCGAGCAGGGTTTTGTCACGACGCTGTTTGGGCGCAAATGCCATTACCCGAAGATCACCGCCTCCAACCCATCCGAACGCGCCTTCAACGAGCGCGCTGCGATCAACGCGCCGATCCAGGGTTCGGCGGCCGACATCATCCGCCGCGCCATGGCGCGCATGGACGACGCTTTGGACAAGGCTGGGCTGAACGCGCAGATGTTATTGCAGGTGCACGACGAGCTCGTCTTCGAAGTGCCGGATGGTGAAATCGAAGCCACCATTCCCGTCGTGCGCAGGGTGATGGAAGACGCGCATCATCCAGTGGTGCAGCTCTCCGTCCCTCTTCATGTCGACGCCCGCGCCGCGCATAACTGGGACGAGGCGCATTAAGATAGGCCGCTGCGAAAGAGACCGCGAAATGACCACGATCACTTCCATCGAACAGCTCGACGCGCTCTACGGCAAGCCAGGTACGCCGTCGCTCGTCAAGGAAGTGGATCACATCACGCCGCATTACCGCGCGTTTATCGAAGCGTCGCCATTTTGCGCGGTGGCAACGTCGGGACCGGAAGGGCTCGATTGCTCGCCGCGCGGCGACAGAGCCGGATTTGTGCGTATAGCCGATGAACGGACGCTCTTGCTCCCAGACCGCCGCGGCAACAATCGAACGGATTCATTGAAGAATATCATCGGCAACCCGCATGTCGGGGTGCTTTTCCTCGTTCCCGGCTGCAACGAGACGCTCCGCGTGAACGGCCGCGCCCATCTGTCGATTGCGCCGGACCTGCTCGAGTCGTTCGCAGTCGAGGAGAAGGCGCCGCGCTCGGTCATGGTGATCGCGGTCGACACCGTTTATTTTCAATGCGCCCGCGCGCTGTTGCGATCGGAGCTGTGGAATCCGCAAAAGCACGTCGATCGCAAATCGCTGCCGACAGCCGGCGAGATTCTGGCGGCGTTGAGCCAGCAAAAGGAAGGCGGCGCGGAATACGACCGCGCCTGGAATGCACGCGCCAAAGAGACGCTGTGGTGAGCCGTCTAGATGCCGAAATCAGGCCTGCGCTTTTCGCTGAATGCGGCGAGACCCTCCTTGATCTCGTCGCCGTGTAAGCTTTCCTGATGACGCCGTCGGGCTGCGTCTTCATCGAAGGCGGCACGCGCGATCTCGTTGATCGCGGCTTTCATCCCGCACATGACCTTCGGAGCATTAGCCGCGAGCGCTGCCGCCAAATCGTCAACGCGGCTGTCGAGTTCACCAGCTGTCGCGATCGCGTCGAGATAACCGATGCGCAGCATTTCGGCAGCGTCGATCTTCTGCGCCGTCAAGAATAGCTTCTTCGCGGCGGCGACTCCCAGCCGCGAGACATAACGGCGAATGCCGCTCGGATAATAATGCAACCCGAGACGCGCGGCTGGCATCAGCATCTCGCAGGTATCGACGCCGATGCGGAAGTCGCAAGCAAGCGCGAGATCGGTCGAGCCGCCATAGACGCCGCCATTCAGCCGGCAGATTGTCGGCAGCGGAAAATCCTCGATGCGATTGGCGAGTTCCTCGAAGCTCGGACCGGCTGCTCGGGTTGCCGATCGTTTCTGTCGCGCGGCGATGTCGCCGAGATCATAGCCGCCGCTGAATGCGCGGCCGCTTCCAGTCAAGACGACAACGCGAACCGCGCTGTTTATCTCGATCGCATCAAGCAAGGTCAAAAGCGCGACGATATCGTCCGGCGTGATCTTGTTGAACTGGCGCGGACGATTGAGTCTGATCGTCGCGCGTGCTCCCTCGATCGTCCGCACCGGTGTCGTGCCGTTGGGCTCGCGCGCGTCCATTAGAATGGATGATATTGATAGAGCCAGGTTTCCGAGAGGACCTGCTCGTCGAGGCGCAAGAACAAACGCATCTCAACGGGATCGCCGCCTTCAACGGTCAGATCGAATTGCGCGCGCCAATGGCCGGGCACTTCGTCCGGCACGGCTTCCGTAAAAACATAAGAGAATGTGCCACGCGAGGCCCAAAGCACCGGTTCCGGCTTCTTGCCAAACGGAATGTCGGTAAGTGGCCCGCCCAGAAACTCGACCATGAATTTGCGTACCCCCTGCGGGCGCGGCTGGCCGGGCTGGCCGCCGTTGCCGAGGCGCGTCGCAACGCAGCGTGCAAGCGGCGTCGGAAACGGCTCGTCGGCTAGCCAATAAAGCCGGAACGACAGATCGAATTCCGAGCCGGCGGTCGCCGGCTTTTCCGGCACCCACATCGTGACGATGTTGTCGTGGATTTCGTCGTCGGTGGGTATCTCGATCAGCTGCACGGTGCCCCTACCCCAACTGCCGTTCGGTTCGACCCAGAGGCTCGGGCGCCGGTCGTAAAACACACCATCCTGGTAATGATCGAAATTGCGGTCGCGCTGCAGCAAGCCGAAACCATGCGGATTATCGTCGGAGAAGGCGGACGCCATTACCCGAGGCGGATTGTTGAGCGGCCGCCAAAGCCGCTCTCCACTTCCTGCCCACATTGCGAGGCCGTCGGAATCATGCACTTCCGGCCGCCAGTCGGTGCCGGTCTTCTTCACTGTCTCGGAGAACCAATACATCGTGGTCAGCGGCGTCAAACCGAAGCGCGTCACGTCCGCGCGCAGATGCAACGACTGATCGATATCCATCAGAACGCCCTTGCTGCGCGTCATGAGAAAACGGCAGGCGCCGATAATAGAGGGCCCTTCCATAAGCGCATGCAGCGTGACGGTGTCGCCGCTCTCCGGACCGATGTAGAATTTCGTGAAGTCGGGAAATTCCTCCGCCCTGCCCGCAACCGCTGCATCGAGCGCGACACCGCGTGCGGACAATCCGTATTGATGCAATTCGCCGATGGATCGGAAATATGCCGCGCCAAGAAACGCGACCCAATCATTGCGTTTCCAGTCGAGCTCTTTGTTATCCTTCGCTTCCTGCAGACGCAGGCCCGCGAAGCCGACGCCCTTCGGCAGTTCGCGCGCGATAGAGTCCGCCGGCATGTCGAAATAGCTTTGATCATAGATGATCTGACGCGCCTGATCGCCTTCGACGACATTCATCTCGACGGATTTCGCAAAAAACATCCCAAGATGGAAAAAGGTCACGGGGAAGCGGTTTGGACCTTCCGCGTAAAGCGCATGCGCCGTGTCGAATTTGATGTCGCCCCAGGTCTGGTAATTGATCTTGCCGACGATTTCGGGCACCGGCCGCTGCGGCGGTCTATAGGGCTGCGCAGCAAGCGCGCGCGCCCGCTGTTTCAATAGCTCCCAAGAAAACGGCATCGCTTCTCCGAGACGGAGCTTCGATGCGCCGGCACTCTGCGCATCCGCAGCCCCGCTATAT
>JAFAVH010000168.1 GCA_019242655.1 Methylobacteriaceae bacterium | reverse complement strand
AAGACGACGAAATAGACGATCGCGAACGCGGCGAGCGACGCGGCAATCGCCGGCGCTTGCACCGGCCCAGCACTGTCGACTGTGCGCAACAAGCCATAGATGGTGAAGGGCTGGCGTCCGGCTTCCGTCGTAATCCATCCGGCTGAGACAGCGATAAAGCCGGCAGGTCCCATCGCCACCGCCCATCGATGCAGCCATCGTGTCTCGTAAAGCTCGTCGCGATAGCGCACCCAGAGCGAGGCGAGGCCAAGCCCGATGATCAGTAAACCGAGACCGACCATCGCGCGGAACGCGAAGAACACCAGCGGCAGGTTTGTCGGCCACGTATCCTTCGGAAAGGCTTTCAGGCCTTTGACCTCGGCGTCCCAATCATGCGCGAGATAAAGGCTTGCGAGATGCGGAATGCCGATGCCGTAATCGAGCCTCTCCTTGGCGGCGTCAGGCCAGCCGATGACGTTTGCCGCGGCGCCGCGCTCCGTGTCGAAATGGCCTTCCATCGCCGCGACTTTCGCCGGTTGGTGATGGTAGGTGTTGCCGCCGTGCATGTCGCCGATCACCGCCTGCGCCGGGCCGACAATCGCCGCCATCCACATCGCCATCGAGAACATGACGCGTGCGCGCGGATTGTATGAGTCGCGCAGCAAATGGTAGGCGCCGACGGCGCCGACGACGAGGGCGGTCGTAAGATACGCCGCCGTCACCGTATGCGCGAAGCGGAACGGGAGCGACGGATTGAAGATAATCTGCAGCCATGATTCCGGCATGAAGCGCCCGTCGGACGCGATCGAGTGACCCTGCGGCGTCTGCATCCAGCTATTCGCCGCGAGAATCCAGAAGGACGACATCAAGGTGCCGCCGGCGACGATGCAGGTTGCCAGGAAGTGCAAGCCTTTGCCGACGCGGTTCATGCCAAACAGCATCACGCCGAGGAAGCCCGCCTCGAGGAAGAATGCGGTCAAGACCTCATAGCCGAGCAACGGGCCGATCACCGGGCCGGCTTTGTCGGAGAAGGCCGACCAGTTCGTGCCGAACTGGTAGGACATGACGATGCCCGAAACGACGCCCATCGCGAACGCGATGGCGAAAATGCGCAGCCAGTAGCGGAACGTGTCGAGATAGACGTTGTTGCCGGTCGCAAGCCACAGCCCTTCCAAGACGGCGAGGTAGCTTGCAAGCCCGATCGTGAAGGCGGGGAACAGGAAATGCCAGACGACGACAAAGGCGAACTGGAAGCGGGCGAGATCGACGGCGCTGGGAAGAACCATGGGCGAAATCCGCAAAGTAGCGACGGCAGACTACCACACTAGAACTCATCTGCCATGCGACGCGTTGCACTCCCGCTCCCGGGCTCGGGCATTGGAGGACACGTGCCGCAACAGATCGCCGAATACCTGCCGAACGCGATCGGCTTTGTCGCCGGCATCCTGTCGACGACGAGCTTCGCGCCGCAAGTCTACAAGGCCTGGCGAGAGGGGACGCAATCGATCTCGCTGCACATGTACATGATCACGGTCACGAGCTTCGCCCTGTGGACCACCTACGGCTTGTTGCTGAAGAGCGCGCCGCTCGTCATCTTCAACGCGCTGAGTCTCCTGATGAGCGGCACGATATTGGTGCTCAAAGCGCGCAATTTCCGGCACGACAAACGCGCATCGCAAGCTGCGGCACGAAACTAAGTCACGCCGCCGCCTTTGCCGAGCGTGCCTCCTCAATCGCACGCCATACACTGCGACTTTGACTTCGGGCCGCGGCTCGTGGTGACCTGTCGCATGGCCCTCGAACACAGCAAGGACCGCGAGGCGATCCGCGACGCCATCGCCCGCATTTGTGGGCGATTCGGCGACGATTACTGGCTCGAGCGCGATCGCACCGGCGCCTTTCCGCACGAATTGCACGGCGCGCTTGCCGCGGACGGATGGCTCGGCATCGCCATGCCCGAAGCATATGGGGGTGCGGGCCTCGGAATCACGGAAGCGGCGCTGATGATGCAGACGATCGCCGCCTCCGGCGCGGCGATGTCGGGCGCGTCCGCCGTGCACATGAATATTTTCGGACTCAATCCGGTCGTGGTGTTCGGGTCGGACGAACAGAAGAAACGCTGGCTCGCGCCGCTCATCAGCGGTGAGGAGAAGGCCTGCTTCGCCGTGACCGAGCCGAATGTCGGGCTCGACACGACGCGGCTGAAGACGCGCGCGGTGCGCGACGGTGAGCACTATGTGATCACCGGTCAGAAAGTGTGGATATCGACGGCGCAAGTCGCCGATCGCATGCTGATCCTGACACGCACGACGCCGCTTGAAGAGTGTCCGAAGCCGACATTTGGTTTGTCGCTGTTTTATACCAAGCTCGATCGCGCTTTCGTCACCGTGCATGAAATCGATAAGATAGGCCGCAAGGCTGTCGATTCCAATGCATTGTTCATCGAAGGATTGCGGGTGCCGGTGGAGGATCGCATCGGCGAAGAAGGCCGCGGCTTCGAGTACATCCTGCACGGAATGAACCCCGAGCGCATTCTTATCGCAGCGGAGGCGATCGGCGTCGGCCGTGCCGCACTCGAACGCGCGACGCGTTACGCGAAGGAGCGCGTCGTCTTCGGACGGCCGATCGGACAGAATCAGGCGATCCAGCATCCGCTTGCCGCGTGCTGGATGGAGCTCGAGGCGGCCGATCTCATGGTGTTCCACGCGGCTTCGCTCTATGACGCGGGCAAGCCATGCGGCATCGAGGCGAATTCCGCGAAATATCTTGCAGGCGAGGCTGGATTTCATGCTTGCGAAACGGCGATCATGACGCATGGCGGCATGGGTTACGCCAAGGAATATCAGGTCGAGCGCTATCTGCGTGAAGTCCTCATCGCGCGTATTGCGCCGGTGAGCCGCGAATTGATCCTCTGCAACATTGCCGAGCGTGCGCTCGGTCTGCCGAAATCCTACTAAACGGCCAGCGCCCTTCTGCACGGCCTTCATTTGCGTGCCCTTGCCGCAGGCGAAAGGCGGATTTGCGTTCTTAAGCCGCATGACTATATCATCGATTCGTCGTCAACAACCGAAAGGAGGTGATCCAGTGTCTCATTGTCTCATACCGCAGTCGGTGACCTGGACCCTCATGTCTGCGCAGGCGGACTGAAGGAACAACTCGGACTACGGTTCGACAATGGAAGGGCTGTCCTCGGGCAGCCCTTCTTTGCTTTGTGCTCCGGTAATCTGCAGGTGAATTCCGATGCGCGATCCCTTTCGTGAAACCGATCTTCCGTTTGGCATTCCGGATTTTGCCGACATCAGGACGGACGATTATCGCCCGGCCTTCGACCGTGCTTTCGCAGCGCATCGCGCCGAGATCGCCGCGATCGCAGGCGAGCGAAGCGAACCTACTTTCGACAATACGATCGCCGCACTCGAACACAGCGGCGCGGCGCTGCGCCGTGTCGAAGCGGTGTTCTGGAATATCGTCGGCACCGATGCCGACGAAGACCTGCAGGCGATCGAGCGCGACATGGCGCCCGTGACGGCGCGGCACTATCTGCAAATCTCGACGAACCAGCCGCTCTTTGCACGGATCGCGCATCTTTACGCGACGCGTGAGCAGCTTGCACTGAACGCCGAGCAGAAACGCGTTCTCGAGCGCACCTACAAGAATTTCGTTCGCGCCGGCGCCAAGCTCGATGCAGCGGGCCAGAAGCGGCTCACGGAAATCATCGAGCGGCTTGCAATTCTCTCGACTTTGTTCAGTCAGAACGTCCTTGCTGACGTCGCGGAATATGGGCTCATGCTCGAGAGCGAAGCCGATCTTGCCGGCCTGCCCGAGTCGCTCTGCGCCAGCGCCGCGCGCACGGCGGAAGAGAAGGGTCATCCCGGCAAGCACGTGATCACGCTGGCGCGCTCGGATTACGAGACGTTCATGCAATTCTCGACGCGGCGCGATCTGCGCGAGACGCTGTTTCGCGCCTGGACGATGCGCGGCGAGACCGGCGGTGAAACCGACAATTGCGCCATCATGTCGGAAATGATCGCGCTGCGCGACGAGCGCGCCAAGCTCCTCGGCTACGAGACGTTTGCCGATTACAAGCTCGACGACACGATGGCGAAGACGCAAGACCATGTCCGCGATCTTCTCGACGGCGTTTGGCAGCCGGGCCGCACGCGCGCAAATGCGGAGCGCGCCATTCTGCAGGCGAAAGCCAATGATGAGGGCGCCAATTTCGACATCGCCGCGCATGACTGGCGCTTCTATTCGGAGAAGGTGCGAAAAGAGACGCATGATTTCGACGAAGCCGAACTAAAACCCTATCTGCAGCTCGA